>CAYOYI010000134.1:0-9576 GCA_964408105.1 uncultured Chitinophagaceae bacterium
ACTTCATTATTACAAGCAACATTTGTTACATGCAACATTTTTTTAGTTCCAACATGTATTTGCATTAATACTTTATTAAATACTGCATCGTAAATCGTTTAATTACACTTAAAGTTAGTCAATGTTTTAGTCCAGCACATCACTATAAACATTTTCAAATTTTCTTTCGGGCTGCTTTGTCTTGTCGAAAACATAATTTCCGACAACCAAGAAATCCATTTCGGTATTGATAAAACAACGATACGCATCGTCAGGCGAGTTTACGATCGGTTCTCCGCGAACGTTGAAGCTGGTATTGACAACAACTCCGATTCCAGAAATTTCTTTAAATGCTTTTATCAATTTGTGAAAACGCGGATTAGTCTCTTTGCTTACTGTCTGCACCCGTGCACTAAAATCAAGGTGCGTAATGGCAGGCATTGTTGACCTTATATAATAGAGCTTCTCCTTCAAGTCAAGATCATGGTAATTAGCCGGCAGTTCCTTTCTCAAATTTTTTTGCACGTCCCCGATAAGCAACATGTAAGGGGAAGTAGAAGGCAAATCGAAATTGGTTTTCAAATCTTCTTCCAGTACAGCCGGTGCAAATGGCCTGAAGCTTTCGCGGTATTTTATTTTTAGGTTGAGCCGTTTTTGCATTTCCGTATTCCGCGGATCAGCGAGAATACTGCGGTTGCCCAGCGAACGAGGTCCCCATTCCGATCTTCCCTGAAACCAGCCTATCACATTCCCTTCACTGATAAGTCGTGCCACAGCGATACTCAGCTCATCAAAATCCTCATAATAAGTATAGGGTGCGTCATATTTTTTCGAAATCAAGTCAATTTCCATATCACTGTATGTAGGCCCGAGGTATGAGCCATGCATAAGATCGTAAGAATTGCTATAGACCCGCGGCTTGTTAAAGTAAATGTGCCAAGCGCTATAAGCGGCTCCAAGCGCTCCTCCAGCGTCACCTGCTGCAGGCTGGATATAAATGTTTTTAAAAATTCCCTCTTTCAGCAATTTCCCGTTTGCCACGCAGTTCAAGGCCACTCCGCCCGCCATACAGAGATTTTCACTTCCTGTCAGCTCTTTTGCATGTCGCGCCATTTTGATGACTATGTCTTCAGTGACCTGCTGAATTGCAAGTGCCAAATCGCAATAGGCCTGGGTGATCTCGGCTTCCGGCTTTCGTTTCCCTATGTCAAAAAGAATTTCCCATTGTTCATCATCTGCCATAGTTAGACCTACGGCATAGTTGAAATATTTTTGATTAAGCCAAACCGAGCCGTCATCTTTTATATCAACCAGTTCCGTAGTGATCTTTTGCTTGAATTTTTTTGTCCTGTTGGAATTCGGGTTTCCATAGGGTGCGAGTCCCATCAGCTTGTATTCCCCGGAATTCACCCGGAAACCAGTGTAATATGTGAACGCAGAGTAAAGTAATCCCACGGAATGAGGAAACCTTAGTTCCTTCAAAATTTTAATGTTGTTATCCTCTCCATGACAGATTGATGCAGTTGACCATTCACCGACACCGTCAATGGTTAGTATTGCGGCATCTTTTTTATTTGAGGGATAAAATGCGCTTGCGGCATGAGATAAATGATGTTCAGGAAAAAGGAGCTTTAATTTTTTCTTGTCGAACGGCTGCACCAATTTCAACTCATCAAGGATCAGCTTTTTAAGAAAAAGCTTTTCCTTCATCCACACAGGCATAGAGGCAATGAAAGAGCGAATACCTTTAGGTGCAAATCCATAGTAAGTTTCGAGCAGTCGCTCGAATTTCAGGAAAGGCTTGTCATAAAAGACAACGGCATCCATATTATCAATGGTTTTGCCGCTTTGCTGCAGGCAGAATTCAACCGCCTTTTTTGGAAAATCGGGATCATGCTTTTTCCGTGTAAAGCGTTCTTCGTGCGCTGCCGCTACAATCTCGCCATTGCACAAAACAGCAGCGGCTGAATCATGATAAAAAGCTGAAATGCCGAGAATATACATTTTGGGCGCGTAAAGATAAGCAGCAAATTGCAAGTACCAATAAGAAATTAAATTTGCCATATTAAAAAATAACGTCAAAATCATGAGTCTCGAACAAAAAATAATGTCAGCAATGAAGGAAGCCATGTTGGCAAAGGATCAAGCGGCTTTGAGGGGTTTGCGAGCAGTGAAGTCTGCAATCCTTTTGGCACAAACCGCAGAGGCCGGCAAAAAAGATCTGGATGAAGCCCAGGAAGTACAATTGCTGCAGAAACTTGTAAAGCAGCGCAAAGACAGCCTGGCCATTTTTGAGCAACAAGGGCGGGCTGATTTGGCTCAAAAGGAAAAAGAGGAAATCGCAGTCATCGAAAAATTTCTCCCAGCTCAGTTGAGTGTTGATGAATTAAAAGAAGTGATTAAGAAAGTTATCGTGGAAGCCGGAGCAACCAGCATCAAGGATATGGGTAAGGTCATGGGACTGGCAACAAAACAACTTGCAGGCAAGGCGGACAGTAAAGCGGTGGCTGATCTTGTCAAGTTATTACTGTCTGAAGTGGCCGGAACATAAATCACTGATGGTTCTTGACATCATTTTCCTGGTATTTGTCATTTCCGGTTTTGTAAACGGATTCAGGCGCGGCCTGGTGCGGTCAATATTGGGCTTTGTCGGTCTGTTTTTCGGAATTCTGATTGCGATCAAATACAGTTACACTCTTTCCAGTTACATATATGACGCTACTCCCCTGGAATCAAGATTTATCCCGTTGGTAAGTTTTGTAATTATTTTCATCGGGGTGATGATTGTGGTTCATCTGATTTCAAAGATCATTGAGAAGGTCGCTGACACTTTGCTTTTGGGAACGTTCAATAAAATCATTGGAGGAGTTTTAGGCATTACAATTATGATCCTGCTGTTCAGCACCATCCTGTGGTATATTGACAAGCTGGATTTGCTGTCGCTCTCATTGAAAGCTACTTCCAAAACCTATCCTTACCTGATTTCGCTTTCGCCAATCGTTATTGATTTACTCTCCAAAATGATTCCTTATTTCCATGGAATATTTGATGCTATCGAAAACCTGATTGATAAGGCCCCGAATTCCTCAGCTAACGGAGGAACTTTGGTTTAATAGGTTAGCAATACAAAAGCTTAGTTTTGGCGACATCAGCTTTGCAAATCCCATGAATTCACCGAAAACCATCAGCATACAGATCAAAGAGGAGGAGCAGTTCAGGTATTTCGAAACGGGAGCGGGCAGTGTTTTGTTATTGCTGCACGGACTGTTTGGAGCATTAAGCAACTTCAGAGGCGTGATTGATCAATTTGCAGAAAAAATGAAAGTATGCATTCCATTATTGCCCTTGTATAGTCTCCCCCCGGAACAGACTACGGTGGAGGGATTAGTGAAATATATTCATGATTTTATTGAACACAAGAAGTATGATAAGGTCATTCTGCTCGGCAATTCGCTGGGCGGACATATTGCTTTAATGTACACTCTGAAATTTCCGAAGAAAGTACGCTCAATTGTGCTGACAGGAAGCTCAGGGTTATTTGAAAACTCACTTGGTGACAGTTATCCCAAAAAAAGCGATTACGATTTTGTGAAGCACAAAACGGAATATACTTTTTACAATCCTGCCATAGCCACAAAGGAATTAGTGGATGAAGTGTATGAGATAGTAAACAACAGGGAGAAGGCGCTGAGGATACTTTACCTTGCCAAGTCAGCGTTGAGAAATAATCTTCGTGAACATTTGAAAAACATCAAGGTGCCTGTCATGCTGATTTGGGGTAAAGACGACAAGATCACTCCTCCGTTTGTAGCGGAAGAGTTTAATAAGCTGATTCGAAATTCGCGTCTTGAATTCATAAATGAATGCGGCCATGCGGCCATGATGGAACAGACCGATGAGTTTAATTTGCTGCTCGATAACTTTTTATCCAAATTGTCTGCTAAGAAAAAATGATTGCAAAAGAACTTATTTCACCTCTTATCCCTCCCTTAAAACTATCCGATACCGGTGACAAGGCTTTGATCTGGATGCATGAATTCAGCGTAGCATATCTTCCGGTGGTGAGCAAAGGAAAATTTGTTGGCTTGCTCAGCGAGGAAGATGTGATGGATTTTGACGACCCGAGTTTGCCGATCAAGAATTATCAGCCGAACCTTCCGAAGCCTTATGTGAATGAAAGCATGCACATCTATGAGGTGATAAAGCTGGCTTCTGAAATGAAGCTTGCCATCATTCCTGTAGTTGACAAAGAAGAAAATTTCCTCGGAGTGATAACCCAGGAAAGTATCATCAATAATTTTGCAAAGCTTAGTTCGATCGTGGAGAGCGGGAGCGTGCTGGTTCTGGAATTGAACAAGAATGATTATTCATTGAAAGAAATCGCAAGGATCGTTGAGGAAACCGGAGCCACGGTTCTCAGCTCTTATATCTCAACCGTGAAGGATTCTATGAAGATTGATGTTACCATAAAGGTCAACACTTCAGATATAAAACAGATTGTTTCTTCTTTTGAAAGGCACAATTATACGGTTGCCGGCAGCTATCAGGAGACCGAATATTTTGACGATCTGAAAGACCGCTTCAACGCTTTGATGAGCTATCTGAATATCTGATCAGAGTTTCCAGATTTCTCCGACCGCCAATTCTTTCAACCTTCCGTTTAGCCCATTATCCTTGGCGATTTTTCTCAACCATGTTATGGGCTCGCTCATCGGCTCATCTGCCAGGTCGAAAACGCCATAGTGCATTGGCACAAACAACTCGGCACCTAAATCCTGAAACGCCCGATGTGACTCTTGCGGATTCATATGTACCTCCTTCATCATCCACGATGGTTTGTAGGCTCCAATCGGCATGAGGGCTATATCAATTTTTGGGAACAAAATTTTAATGTCACCAAAATGCGCATCATAACCACTGTCACCGGAGAAGTAAATAGTCAGGTCTTTGTAGCGAATCAGGAAACTTCCCCACAACCTTTGGTGGTCATCAAAGAGTCCGCGCTTGCTCCAGTGGCGTGCCGGAAGCTGAAAAATTTCCAATCCGCTTTCATTTAGATGATATTGTTGATACCATCCTGCTGTTTGAATGATGGTTTGAGGCAACCATCTTTTGAGTAACCCGTCCAGATTTAGTGTTGTGAGGATTTCAGGATTTGAGCGGGCTGTAATTTGCTTCAGACTATTCTCATCACAATGATCGCGATGGTCGTGTGACAATAGGATGTAATCAATCTTCGGCAGTTCATCAAAATTATAAGGCACTTGTACCTTACGCTTCATGACCGGAAGGTTGTTCATCATAGGGTCCGTTATCAAAACGGTATTACCAAGCTTTATCAAAAATGTAGCATGTCCAATCCATGAGATGTAGTCGCCATCATGATTTACTGGATGTTTGGTAATGGGCAGTTGCCATGAATCAGTTTTCTTCTCCGCCCGCTGCGGATTGGGTGTCATAGCCCAGCGTAAAACTTTTGAGAAGCGTGTATCTATTGGTTTGCCAAGGTTCTGGAATCGTCCCTCTTTGATAGGATTACCCATCCATTCTTTCTTGATGATGGGCAGGTTCTTGTTGTGCAGGAAATTCATGTTATGATAAACTTAGGTTAGCCCGGAAAGTTCAAAGACCATGCAAATTAAGCTCGCTTGCCAATTTGACAGCCCAACCCCTGCTGGCATAACCTTTGAAAACAGGTCTGCCGTAATTTTGCAATACAAATAAATCCCGCTATGGAAACCGGACAGATCAACGTAAGTACCGAGAACATTTTCCCCATCATCAAGAAATTCCTCTATTCAGACCATGAGATATTTTTAAGGGAATTGGTCGCCAATGCCGTGGATGCCACGCAGAAACTGAAAGGGCTGGCTTCGATTGGCGAGTTAAAAGAGGATTTGGGTGACACCACCATCGAGATCACCATTGACGAAAAAGCAAAGACACTTACCATCAGCGACAAGGGTATTGGGATGACCGATGAGGAGGTAAAAAAATACATCAACCAGATCGCTTTCTCCAGCGCGCAGGAGTTCGTAGAGAAATTCAAGGATGAAAAGACAAATATCATCGGGAAATTCGGATTAGGCTTTTACTCGGCTTTCATGGTATCTGACAAGGTGGACGTCATCACAAAATCCTACAAGCCAAAAACAAAAGCCGTGAAATGGTCGTGCGATGGAAGTCCTGAATATTCATTGGATGAAACGAGGAAGAAGGAACGTGGAACGGATGTCGTGCTTTACATCAATGAAGAATCAAAAGAGTTCCTTGAGAAAGAGAGGATTCAAACCTTACTCGAAAAATATTGCAAGTTCCTGCCGGTAGAGATCAAGTTTGACGACCGCGTCATCAACAATCCCGCTCCTGCCTGGACGAAAAAACCTGCTGACCTTACAACCAAAGACTACCAGGATTTTTACAAAGAACTATATCCATTTTCCGAAGCACCGCTTTTCTGGATTCACCTGAATGTTGACTACCCGTTCAACCTCACCGGTATTCTCTATTTCCCGAAGCTGAAGGGCGGTTACGAGTTTCAGAAAAACAAAATCCAGCTCTACAGCCGACAGGTGTTCGTTACGGATTCGGTGGAAGGCATCGTCCCCGAATTTCTCATGCACCTGCATGGCGTGATTGACTCGCCTGACATTCCGCTCAACGTATCGCGCAGCTATCTGCAGAGCGACCCGAACGTGAAGAAGATCAGTTCGTACATCACCAAAAAAGTTGGGGAAAAACTTTCTGAGCTGTTCAAGGAAAACCGTAAGGAGTTCGAAGAGAAGTGGCCGCAGATCAGCGTGTTCGTAAAATACGGCATGATCAGCGATGAGAAATTTTATGACAGGGCGAAGGAATTCTGCCTGCTGCAAAATAACGACAAGCAATTATTCACCATCGAAGAGTACAAGGAAAAAGTGAAAGCGCTGCAAACCGATCGAAATGAAAACATTGTGGCGCTCTATACGCAGAATGCAGAAGCGCAGCATCAGTACATCGAATCCGCCAAAGAACGTGGTTATGACGTACTCGTGTTCGACTCCATCATTGACAGCCACTTCTTCAGCCACCTTGAGTCGAAGCTTGACAAGGTCACTTTTAAGAGGGTGGATGCCGACACGCTCGATCACCTCATCGAAAAGGAAGAGAAGAAAGAGTCCGTTCTCTCGAAACGCGAAGAAGAGCAACTCATTACCACGTTCAAAGAGCAGATCAACAACCCGATGATCTCCGTGGTGGTGAAGTCGCTCTCCCCTGATGACCAGCCTGTCACGATCACGCGCCCCGAATTTTCAAGGCGCATGCGTGAGATGGCAGCTGCGGGTGGCTATGGCGATATGAGCTTCATGCCCGAAGAATACAACCTAGTGCTCAATGCTAACCACAAGCTCATCAACACCATTCTTAACGAGGAATCCAAACCGAAAAAAGCGGAGCTTGTCAGCCAACTCTATGACCTCGCCCTGCTCTCCCAAAACATGCTCAAAGGCAGTAAGCTTACCGAGTTCGTCAAGCGCAGCTACGGTATCATCAGCGGAGATAATCCGGGGAAGGGGAAGATTATTTTGAACGGATAGCCGGTATTTACACTTGCAACATCAACTGCTTCTGCTTCCGGTATTGCAGCGGAGTCATCTCCAGGCGTTTCTTAAAAGCAAGGATGAAATTATTGTAATGTTCATACCCAACCTCAAAGGCAATATCCTGAATGGAGTTTTCAGTTGTCTCCAATAACTCGCAAGCGAGTTTCATTTTTCTTTCATCAAGATATTTTCCGATAGTATTTTGAAAAAGCTGTTTGAATCCAGTCTTCAATTTGAACTCGTTTAGTCCAAATCTTTTCGCCAGTTCTTTCAAGGTAATGGTCTCTCGGAAATGCTCATTCAAATATTCACGTACCTTGAGGAATACTGCCACATCCTGATTACTAAGCGAAATTCCGGATTGCGGTACTACACCTTTCATGAACACTTCATAGAGTTCACCAGGCTTTGATGAATTGAATCCTTCCAACTTAAATTCAGGTTCAATGAGAAGATTTTTCACAGAACGCGTAGCAAGCACCTTTCCCTCCTGCAAAAACTTTCCCTTCGATTTTATAGTGGAGGCGATCTTGGCCTTGTCCTTTACATCAACATCATCAACATGTACCAGTGCTGAAATAGCGCTTCCATGTTGACTGGCTTGCCATGTGCAAGCCCATCGCAATGCTTTTCCCGGTCCCTTGAATAATGCAACTGCTTTACCTGACTTCTGTGAAACTAAGGAGCCGCCAAAATCCTCAATGGATTTTTTTATTTCCGGCAGCTCTTTTTGTGTTTCAAGTAATGCTATTGCATTCAATGAGCCCTCAACCTTGCGCTCACCCGGGATATTAATTACAAAATTCTTCATCGCTTCAACCACTGGTTCCGCATCGCCAAACCATGCCAGATGATCGGCTCCGGGCAACTCGACAAATTTTGCCTTCGGAATATTGCCGGCAATATACTTTCCCTGTCCCGGTTCAATAAGCTTGTCTCCTCCACGATGTAACACTAAGGTTGGGACCTTTACTAAATGAAGAATGTCTCTGACGTCAATCTCCAGGTTCATCCGGTATAATGCCAGTGCAGAGCCCGGACTCGCACTTTGCCGCATGTAAGAGGCCCATGCCTGTTGCATCAGCGGATCCTTTGCAACTGAGGGAGCAAAGAGTTGTATCCCTACAGGTTGTCCCCAGTTTGCCTGTATCAACTTGATGGATTTTTCATGCTGTTCCCGAGTCCATCCGTAAGGATGATCTTTATCTCGTATCCATTTTGCGTAACTATTGAAGATTATCAAACCCCGGCACCGCTCAGGGTAAGTAACCGAAAAAGCTGTAGCCAGCGGGCCCCCTTCTGAGACGCCAAAGATGAAAGCATCCTTGCAATCCGCAGCATCCATCACCGCACGTAAATCATCCATGCGCTGGTCGAATCCGGGAAGGTGATCAACGGGAAGCCGGTCCGACAATCCGGTACCCCGTTTGTCAAAAATCACCACACGCGAGAAAGAAGCAAGGCTATTGAGCCAGTTGACCATCCACGGATTTTTCCATGATTCCTCAACGTTGGATAACCAGCCGAGCACGATCACGAGGTTGGGCGCCTCCTGCCCGAATACCTGGTAAGCGATGTTCACCGAGCCACTTGTGGTGTATTGTACCTGCGGAACCATAAACTACTTATCTCATACAAAATACTACTTTTTGAATAGTTCGACAGGCATATAGCAGGGATAGCTTTGTCTCATTGTTTAATCAAAAACATTTAAAACAATGAAAAAGACAATTTACATCCTGATCATCGCGATGACAGCTTTAGCGCTTACGGATTATCACTTAACATTGATTATGAAATCTTCCCGCAGCTTCTGTGGCGCAATGAGTGGCGACAGATGCAGGATTCTGATCGTGTTTTTCCAAACGATAATGACGGATTCGATCGATCCGATACGATCGTGGTAACTTCTCTCTGCTACACTTTAAGATGAAGCGCTTGTGAACGATCGAAGACTAAATCCAGATACACTTCTTGAGCGGATTACCGCTGACGAAAAAACTCGAGGCCGACT
>CAYOYI010000135.1:0-9571 GCA_964408105.1 uncultured Chitinophagaceae bacterium
AATACGAGTTCAGTAACCTAAAGGTGAAAGAACACCTCGGTGATATCAATGATTTCCTGCGAGCGCATAAGGTGGAAACTTTCCGCGCTTTTGAAGCTTCCAAGTCAAAGGATAATGGAGAAAAGCCTTCCGATAAAAACGCTTCTTCAAACAAAGAAGAATACGAGCGGAAGAAACAGCATGACAAAGAATTGCGCAGGTTGAAAAACGAAGTTGAGAAATGTGAGAAAGAAATTGGTTTGCTGGAAACAGCAATAGCGGTGCTGGAGCAAAAGATGCAGCATCCTGACTTTTTTACTGATGCGGAAGCTTCAAAGAAAGTAACCGAGGAACATGCTTCATTAAAAAAGAAACTTGAATCACTACTTTCCGAGTGGGAGAATTCCACCCGCGAATTGGAAAGTTTGAATTGATAGTTGCACCTTAGCTTTCATGTTTTCGAATTGGAAACTGCTCATCGGCAGAATTTTAATTTTCTTATTCCTTTTATTTATTGCAGAATTCCTGTTTCGCCTTGGCGGATATAAGCCTGGTGACCTGAAACCCAACTGGCTCAATTTCCAACCCGTTGATTCCTTAATCGAATCCCGTCCATGTTTTGTGAATGGAGAAGGCTTGCTCGTTGCTGATAAAAACAGTTTTTCAGGTGGCGGAATTCAGGTGAATGATGACGGCTTCAGGAATAAGGATTTTTCAGAGATTGACAGCTCAAAGAAAAAAATAATGCTCATCGGGGACAGCTTCACCTGGGGGCTTTCAGCGGAGCCCATTGACAGTTGCTTTGCGGATATCTTAAAAAGAGAAACACAGCATGAGGTGATCAACCTTGGCATTCCCGGAGCAGATACTTATCAGTACCTGGCGGTTATTGAAAAATACGTTCCGTTATTTCAGCCGGAAGTGGTTCTTGTTTTTTTCTTTATTGGGAATGACATTGTAAAAAAGAAAAGGGAACTGGTTCCGTTTAGACCTCTTTATTACTATACAAACGCTGGCGCCCTTGATACGGAGATTGATGGCGTTTATTTTGAAACTGCCAAGGATGCCTACAATTATGTAGTAAACGAAAAATATTACCTCTCTGAGCCAAAGAATATTTTCGAATGGATAGTTTCGAAAAGCGCTTTGCTTAGCAAGGCGTATTCTGTGAAATTCAGAATAAAGGAAAAGGTGGAATATGAAACGCGGCTCAATGATTTAAGCCTGACTACGAATTTGCTGAGCCGAATTGCAGCATACTGTTCTGCTCAGCAAACGAAAGTTTTTTTTATCGCCATACCTGAGGTGAAAGAAGCATCCATGACTATATCCGAATACCGATCGAAGTACAAACGATTGTTTGAAGATTCAACTTTGAAACACTTTTGGCAAGTTCCTGAGAACAGCAAAGAAAATTTCAACGATTATCCTGACGCGCATCTGAATAATCAAGGTCATAGATTTTATGCTGACCAAATTAAATCTCTGCTTACGGAGTTGTAGTTTTTCCGGCCTTGCTGAAGTAGTAATTCGCTTTTGCTGAATTCCCCTTCTTTTTCAAGGCCGCGCCCAACTGGTTATAAAAAGCCCTCAGCTTGTTAGAGCTGGCTGTGCGGTCCAGATAATCCAAATATTCATCCACAAACGGAATGGGATTGCTCAGTTGAATCCCGTAGAATCCCTGTAGCAGTTTATCGAGGTCACCATCCATTTGATAATACCCTCCGAGCAGGCCGGCTTTTGTTGTCAGTGCGTCAGGATAGGTTGAATGAATTGACAATGCCCTGTCAATATATGGAGTTGCCTCATCAAAAAGCTCGCGTTTTTCATCAACGGCCTGCGCTTCCAGGCCTTTACGATACAATGCATAACCCATGAAGCAGTTGGCGCGAGCGCTGTTTTTGGAAATCTTTACGTCTGCTTTATCAAGTGTGAAAGTATCTTTCCAGTCCGGCACACGTGCAATGGTTTTTATCGAGAAAGCGAAGACGATCACAATAATAATTCCAAGTGGAAGCGCGATTTTCCATTTTTCACTTCTGATATTTTCCGAGATCTTAACCAGGACGAATGCAATAAAAATGCAAAATCCAAGCGATGGCATATAGAGGAACCGCTCATTCATGAAGGTGCCTATCGGGAAGACAATATTGGATGCAATTGAAATGGTGGCAATGAAATAAAGAATGCAAAAAGAAATCACGCTTCTTTTTTTCATTGAATAGAGCGCAAACACAATCATAGCGGCATACAGCAGAAGCGGAATGATCGCCCTCAGATCGTCCCAGTTGACTAATGGAATTTGATAAGGATAATAATCATGCGTGAGCGGATGAGGGAAGAAAAGCAGTTTGATATACAACCCAAGCGTGTAAAAAATTGTGGCATACTTCTCTGATTCAGTTGCTTCGAGAAAAGGGTTGTTCATCAATCCGGTGATCTCTTTCCCGCTATCCAGCAAATAACCAATCACCTGGTATCGCAAGAGCAGATACACTGCTGCGGCAATGAAAAGCGGGAGGGAAGCTCTCAAAATTTTAGGAATGGAAACCTTTGTAAAAAAATATAATGCCAGCGGCACCACGGCAATAAACGTGATAGCATTTTCTTTGGCAAGAAGCGCAAGCATCAGGAATATTGCAGACAGAACTGCCTGATAAATTTTACCGGTGGCGCTGAATTGAAAAGTGGAATAAATTGTCAGCAAGGAAAAAAGCATGGACAATATTTCATCACGGCTCTTGATATTGGCAACCACTTCCGTATGAACCGGATGAACAACAAAAAGCAATGCTGAAACAAATGGAATTGCGAGAAACCATTTTTCGTTTCCGCTATCCCGAAAAAGAATTGACACCATCCATAGCATCAGGATACCGGTTAAAGCGTACAGGAAGACATTTATAAAATGACCAACCTTTGGATTCAATCCGAAAAGCTGATATTCGATTGCAAACATCACCAGCGACAATGGCCTGTAGCGCGCTCCGGCAACAAGGTCCTGCTGTGTTCCAAGGTAGCCGGTGAAGCTTTCGGTGGTCATTATTTCTTTGATCCCGGCAATTCCTTTTTTCACAAAAGCATTTTCAGAGATCACGATCTCATCATCGAGTACATAGCCGAATGTGGTGCTGTAGCCATAAAGTAAAAAAGGTGCTACAGCCAGCACTATTATCGCACTCCAATATTGTTTCCGGAATTTAGGCTGCACTTTGCCTTTTATTTCCTCGGTATGATCCGATTTTTTTTGCTTTTTCCTGTTTGAGGTTTTCACGAACTGGATTAGAAGCTAAAGTTGCTAAAAATCAAATCTTCAGCCTTCATTGATCCAAAGTTTTGTTTTTAAAAAAATAGTTGCTACTTTTCAATTTCCATAAAAACTAAATCAAGAAAAATGGAAAAGAACAAAACCAATCCGAGCCTACCGACTTTAAAAAATGACGAGATCATTTCAAGCGGACTTTCCTCTGCCAAAAAATCAAAATGGGTACGCAGGGTAGCTACCGCAACGGTTGCATTGGCGCTCACCAGCGCGGTTGTCACTGGCTGTAAGAATAATGATGGAAGCGATGGTGATGGGGTTAACTTCGGGGTTACCCGTGACGGAGACTGATCCATTTGCAGTATTCCATTTTTGGTATTTTCCCATTAGCGTGCCGATATCTGAATCGAAGGTGCATTCATTTGAATGGCTGATTGCGCCTTTAACTCCCGAAGATTTTTTTACTAATTACTACGAAAAGCAGGTTTGCCGTGTCATACGTACTGACCGCTCGTATTACCATGATCTGCTTTCAACTAAGGTTCTTGACTTATTGCTTCAGAATCAAAACCTGACCACGCCAAAGACAAGAATGGCTAACGCAAACGCGGAACTTAACGCTGAGCTTTATAGCCACGAAAACATTATCAACGTTGCCAAATTCACCAAGCTTTTTGCCGATGGATACACTGCCATTTTCAGCGGTCTGAATGAGCGCTTACCGGAACTGCGGCTTTTGTGCGATAACCTTTCCAAGTATTTCTCCCACCGCTACCAGACCAATATTTATTACACTCCTGGCCGCGCCCAGGGATTCAAAGTTCATTACGATACTCATGATGTTTTTATCCTGCAGGTTGAAGGTTCAAAGCTGTGGCGGTTTTATGAAAGTCCGTTGGCGCTGCCTCTAAAAAAGCTTCAGGACTATGAGGCCACCGAAGTGAAGCCCGGAGCGCTAACCGATGAATTCATTCTCAATGCAGGCGACATGATATACATCCCGCGCGGGATCATGCATGAAGCCATCAGCACTGATGACCCTTCTTTACACATAACAACAGGCCTGCTCGGAATAACGTGGGCAGATTTTCTTACCGACAGGATATTAGAGGTTGCAATGAAAAATGAGGACCTAAGAAAAAACATACCTGTTGGTATTGCAAGAAAGGATTTCGATTTCAAGGCAGCTAACGACCGTTTTCAGAAGCTGCTGAAAGATTTTACCAATGAAGCCAATTTTCAGGATGGCGCTGAAAACTTCATTGATCTTTTAATTTCCGAGCAGCAACCCTTAATGCCCGAAAGATTTCACCAATTAAGTTTGGTGCCACGAATTTCACTCAACAGCCAGGCGCGGAAGCTTTCTAATCTCATTTTTAAAGTGCGAAGCAACGGGGATAAGGCAGCCTTATCTTTTTGTGATCAGGAAGTTCAATTTCCCGAATTCGCAAAACCCGCTCTTGATTTTATCACTGACAAGGAAGTCTTCTCGGTAAAAGACTTACCTGATGTTATTGATGATGAAGGTAAGCTTGTCTTGGTAAAGCGGCTTGTCAAAGAAGGTTTCCTCGAAATATTACAAGCCTGACATCCCGCTTCCTATTTTTGTTAAGAGGATAAATTTTGTTGCAAAAAATTCCCGATGCAAGGAAAAATATCTACTTTTCTGAATAATCACCTAAAACCCCCGTCACCATGAATACACGATTCCTCCTGGGAAAATTTTTTCTCTCGATGATTTTCCTATTGTATGTTGTTAGCTTAAATGCACAGGATAAGAATGAAGCAAAGGTTGATGCCTTTATTGCGAAGGCTAAAGAAACCACCGATGCTGCAAAAAAGACAGAGTATTACAACAAAGCAGCGGAGATCATCATGTCTGCAAGACTTGACAAGTCGCAGTACGTGAAAATTGCTGATGCGTACCTTGAAGAGGGCGATATAACGAATGCCGTGAAATATTTCATGCGCTGCAACAAGGAAGATAAAAATGCAGGCTACGTTAAAGTAGGCCACAAGATGATCGAGCAGGCTTTTGACGATCCGAAAACGGAAGCCAAGACCATGCGCAAGGCGCTCGATTATTTTACCAAAGGTGGCGCCAGCGCAGAAGGATTTGAAACTGCAGGAGATGCTTACTACAGCCAGGGCAAAGACTCTTACATGAAAGCGGCAGAATACTACGGACAAGGTAACGCGATAGCTAAGCTCGATAAAATAGCTGGTGAGTATGTTGCAGAAAACAAACCGGGATTAGCTGCCGATGTTTACATGAAAACCAATACCCCGGAAGGATATAAGAAGGCGGGCGACCTTTATTATTCGTCAGGAGATTTTAACAATGCCTTCACTGCCTATGAAAAAGGCGGATTCCCGGAAGGGATTAAAAAATACGCTGATCGCCTGTATGATGCCGGAGAAAAATCCGATGGCGATGCGCTATATGCAAAGGTGGCGGACATGTATGCGGCTAAAAGTGATAACGAAGGCATTATCGCGCTCGCAAAAGCGGAGGAAGAGCGCGGGTACTACACGATGGCTGTTACGTTTTATGAGCGTGCCGGTGAAACCGCAAGCGCTAATCGCGCCCGCGCATTTGAACAGCTTTTTTCATTTGATTTTGCCACTGCAAAGGTCACCTTTGAAACGCTTGGCGATGCGGACATGTCGAAGGCGATCACTGCCAACATGAAATTTCTCACCCCGCTCAAGGAAGTTGCCGACTACTTTGACGAAGTGAAAGGCAACCAGCCTTACATCTCCTTTGATGAGGACCCGGTGACTCATAAGAAAACCGCCAATGCCGCTGACCTTGAAACTTTCAACTCTTACTACCGCGACCTTGCAGGAACGATTGTTGACCAGTGCTATGTCGTCTCAACGAACATCCCCAAGATCACCCATGCGGGACTGAAAGCAGCGATGATGAAAAAATTCAAGCAATACGGAGCCATCCGCAATGTGCTGGATGCTGGCTTCAGCAAAAAGCTTCAAAAAGATCAGGCGACTGCGAAGGATGTGACTTTGTAATCATTTGCTCTCTCCTCCTTGAATAAGCTAACAAGCGACATGAAACTTAGTTTTATTGCTCTAGTGGTTATCTTAAATACTTTGGAGGTAACTGCACAAATATCTAATGACGATTGTGCTCATGCTACCAACTTGGGTGAATTAGATGGGTTACCAAGCTTTCCCCCCGGAATTTGCTCTGGCAACTTCTTACCCTATCCCGATACTTGTTTTATCTCAAGTAATGATGGCTCGATCCCCAACTTTCCTTATTTCAGTATGTCTGGTTGCAATGGGTATCTACCTTCAACGACAGCTTTAGCAAATGATGTGTGGTATAAGGTGAAACCACTACAGGAGAACTGGCTTTACGTCAGTCACGGTTCATTTTTATCAGCAGGAATTGATACACTTCATTTAAACGTTTGGCAAGGGCCAAATTGCTCATCATTAACCCCGGTGAGTTGCTATACTTTGGATCCTTCCACAACTACGTTCAATGATACCATATTCGCTGGCAACCAAGACTCTTTCTATTTCCAGTTTAGTGGAAGCTCAGTTAGTGTGTTTGGTTCTTTTGCGTTAGAGCTTGATGCTTCCCTGTTTGTACTTGGTCCCCCGGTTTCAAACACTGTAACGATGAATGTCCTATGTTTTGACTATGAGATAGCGAAAACAAATGTTAGTTCTCAGAATGCGAATGACGGTACTGCTACTCCATTAATTTATGCAGGGAATTCTCCTTATTCCTTTAATTGGTCAGATGGTAATACAGATAGCGCTCGTTTCAATTTGTCCGAAGGCGAGTACTTTGTAACAATTACCGATAGAAATGGTTGTATGGAAACCGACAGCGTATTAATCTCAGTTGATTCATTACCCACTTCAACTTTTCATGGAGACCAAATTAAATTCAATATCCATCCCAATCCTGCATCAGAATTTGTTGAAGTAATTGTTCCTTTACTCGATCAAGAAGCCAACCTCAAAATTGTAGATGTGGTAAACAAAACAGTCTATAAATCTGAATTGCAAAAGACTCGTAACGCTCAAAAAATTAGTTTAAATGAAGTGCCGAACGGGGTGTACATTGCGGTTATTGTAACAAACAGGGTAATGTCAATCCCGACAAAGTTTATTATAATTAAGTAAAAGCCAGCACTTTTAAAACAACTCACCCCGCCAACTCCCTTATCGCCCCCACCAGCTTATCAAGGTCTGAAATCTTCGTGTAGATGTGCGGAGTAACTCTCACTCCTTCAAACTCATCATGCTTGATAGTAGTGGTGTATATTTTGTGCTCGTCAAACAGCTTCTTGTGTAGGTCATTAGCCGTCATGCCTTCAATGGTGAAGTTGCACAGGCCGCAGGAGAAATCCTTTTTCAGTGAACTGTTGAACTTTACTTTCGGCATGTCCTTCACCGCATTCGCCCAGTAATCTTTAAGGTAACGCATCCGAGCTTCCTTTCTCGCTGAACCGATCCCGTTATGAAAGTCAATCGCTTCATTGATCGCCAACTCTGCAGGGAATGATCGCGTGCCGAGGTGTTCGTACTTGTTTATTTTATCCTTATCCCCATCAGGGCTGCCGAACAAAGACCACACCTTTCCAATTTTTTCTTTTTTCACATAAAGCATCCCGCAGCCGAACGGTGCACATAGCCATTTATGCAGACTTGTTCCAAAGTAATCACAGTGCAGATCGGGAATTTTAAAATCAAGATGCGCAAAAGCATGCGCGCCATCCACCATCACTTCCACTCCATGCTCGTGCGCCATATCGCATATTTCCTTCACCGGCATGATCAGTCCCGTTGTGTAATTGATATTGCAAAAAACGATCAGCCTGGTTTTGGAAGTGATCGCATCTTTGAATCGCTTCACAATCTCTTCCTTGTTTTCAGCAGGTGTCGGAATAGATAACTTGATGATGTTGATTTGGTCTCTTCTTGCACGCTGGTCAAGCCCCGCCATCACAGTGGGATAATCCTGGTTGGTGGTGATTACTTCATCGCCCGCTTCAAAATCGAGGCCGAAGATCACCGTTTCAATTGCCTCTGTTGTGTTCCGGCAAAGCGCAATTTCTTCATGCGAGCATCCCGCTAATTGCGCAAGCTTCTTCCTGATGTTTTCACGTTGGCGCGTAAATTCCCCGAACATATAAAATGCCGGAGCCTGGTTGGCAATGCGCGTGTAGTGCATCATGGATTCCTGAACAACCAGGGGTTGTGGTGAAACGCCCCCATTGTTCAGGTTAATGAACTGAGCGTTCGGGCCGAATGATTGCTGGATAAGAAACCAGAAATCTTCATCACTTGCCGCAGCGCCCAAACTGGTGTGCTCTATTGACGCTAATTGCTTCCGGGTTTCCAGAAAATCACAGGAAGAAAACAGCGTCATGGAGATGCCCCCAAGCGAAAACGCCCCTATGCCTGCAAGGAAATCCCTTCTGGATGACGACATGATGCGAAGATAAAGTTTAAACCTTTAGCCCGTTTGGCATGTTATTAGTAATGTAACTAATTGGAATGAGACTCGTAAGCATTTTCACTATGATACCCAGAAAACAACCCCGTTCTGCCGCAAAGACCAGGGTGATCCATTCAAATAAAAATCTTGAATTAGAACTTTGTCATCGCCTCAATTCAGGCGATCTTTCGGCATACGTTGAGCTTTCAAAGCACTACTCAAAGCTGATTAAAACCATTGCTAAGAAGTATGAGAATAAGGGATTGTCGGCTGCCGAAGTCATTCTTTATGCCAAAATTGGCTTGCTGAAAGCCGCTCACCGCTATGATGAAAGCAAAATGGTGAGCTTCCGCCTTTATGCAATTTGGTGGATGAGGCAAGTGATACTGAAGGCCTTGCATGAGCAGGCAAAAATTGACCAGATACCTGAGATGCTGATCCTCAATCTGCATGAGATACTGAATTCCTTCAGGCCTAAGACCAGCATACAGAAAGACAGCTACTCAGACCTCACAGAAATCATCGAGCGTGAGCTTGCCGGATTGATAAGATTCAGGAAGAATGAAAATTAATCCGCTGAAGTTCAACAGGGCCACGTTCTCCGGCAAGCGTGCCATTGTAATCACCACAGTTTTGGTCTTCGTCAAAGTAATGAAGTGGGCGCTGTTGGTTTACCTTTTCGCTTAGAATTAATACTTCCTTTTTAATTACCGGTTCCCAATTGACAAATTCAGGCTAAATCCTTTCAGTTAATTTGTATTTTAAGCACCTGAATAAAATGCCTGTTGAAAAAATACATACCAATGGTCAGGCTGATTCTTCGCCGCGCTATCAGCCGATAGAGCCTGATA
>CAYOYI010000136.1:0-9563 GCA_964408105.1 uncultured Chitinophagaceae bacterium
ACCGTTTCCGATTATCATGAATTAGAACATGAACGCGGAAACTCAGTGTTCAGCACCCTTACTTTTACCGAATGGAGAGGAAACAAGATCAATATTATTGATACTCCCGGCTATGATGATTTTATCGGTGAGATCATTGCTCCATTGAAGGGTGCTGATACAGGAATCATGCTGCTCAATGCACAATACGGAGTGGAAGTCGGAACGGAGCATATTTGGGAATATGCCGAGAAGTTTAATACGCCAATGATCTTTGCGGTTAACCAGGTTGATCGCGAAGAAGCAAACTTCGATATGTGCGTTGAACAGGCTAAGGAAAGGTTTGGAAGTAAAGTGATCGTAGTTCAATATCCGGTTAATCAGGGAATCGGTTTCGATTCCATTATTGACGTGCTGAAAATGACGATGTATAAATTTCCTGCTGGCGGTGGCAAGCCTGAGAAATTGCCTATCCCTGACAGTGAAAAAGAAAAAGCCAGGCAACTGCATAACGAGTTGGTGGAAGCTGCCGCCCAGGAAGATGAAAGCCTGATGGAGCTTTATTTTGAAAAAGGCGAGCTCGATGAAGACCACATGGTGCAGGGATTGCGAATGGCGATGATCAAGCGCGATGTATTTCCACTGTTTTGCATTTCTGCCGAGCGCGATATGGGCAGCGGACGACTCATGGGATTCATAAATAATGTTGCTCCTTGCGCAGGCGATATGCCGCCTGCCAAGTTGGAGGATGGCAAGGAATTAAAATGCGATCCGAACGGCCCGCCATGCCTTTTTATTTTCAAAACTATCTCCGAACCTCACCTTGGCGATTTGTCATTTTTCAAAGTGATGTCGGGAGAACTGAAGACACCTATGGATTTGGTGAATGAGCAAACCGGAAGCACGGAGCGTTTCAATCAGATCTTCGTGATGGAAGGGAAAAAACGGGAAGCCGTGCCCTCGCTGAAAGCCGGAGACTTAGGCGCTGTCGTGAAGCTGAAATCAACGCATACGAATGAAACGCTTCATCCTAAGGGTACTCCGCTTGCCGTTGAGCCCATTCCATTTCCTGAGCCTGTCATTCGAACTGCTGTTGTCACGGTGAAGCAGGGTGATGAGGAGAAACTGTCACAAGCATTACACACGATACACAGTGAAGACCCCACTTTGAATGTCGAGCATAACAGCCAGTTGAAACAACTAATTATCAGTGGTCAGGGTGAGTTGCATTTGAATATGGTCAAGTGGAAAGTTGAAAAATTATTCAAGGTTGATATTCAATTTATCGAGCCTAAGATTCCTTATCGTGAAACAATCCAAAAAGCTGTGAAATCTGACTATCGCCATAAAAAGCAAAGCGGTGGCGCTGGACAATTCGGAGAAGTGCACATGCTGGTGGAGCCATGGCACGAAGGGATGGGAAAACCAAAAGACCTGACCGTACGCTCTGAAGAAGTGATTGACCTGCCCTGGGGAGGAAAACTCGTGTTCCTCAACTGTATTGTGGGTGGTGCGATTGATACGCGCTTTATGCCCTCCATCCTAAAAGGCGTGATGGAAAAAATGGAGAATGGCCCGCTAACAGGCTCCCGTGTGCGTGATGTACGCGTATCGGTGTTTGACGGAAAAATGCACGCGGTGGACAGTAATGACATGGCATTCAAAATAGCCGGGCTTATGGCGTTCAGGCAGGCATTCACCCAGGCCGCGCCACGCATACTCGAACCGATATATGAAGTTATCGTTACTACACCGGATGAGTGCATGGGTGATGTGATCACAGACCTTCAAGGAAGGCGTGCCATCATCCTTGGCATGGAGCAGGAAGGCCATAATCAAAAAATCCGCGTGAATGTGCCGCTGGCAGAATTATATAAATACAGTTCAGCACTGCGATCAATCACACAGGGAAGAGCCAAGCATTCAAGAAAATTCTTTGAATACGCGGTCGTTCCTCCCGATGTGCAACAGAAGCTTATTTCTTCATTTAAGGAAGAGTTGCAGGACGCGTAGAGCTGTAAGTTCTGATGTTTTCTGTTTCGCACGCGAGGCTTGGTTCCCTTGAAAGATATGTGATGCAAAGTGGCGATGGCTTAAGTTATTGCCAATTCGTTCCTGCATTTGGAGCTAATCTTCTTGAAATACAACTCACTGCCATCGGAAAGCCATTTCAGATTTTGGATGGATTCAAAAATGAATCCCAATTGATTTCCAATGAAAAGTCCAGAAACATTCATCTCCTCCCCTTTCCCAATCGGATCAAAGATGGCAAGTATTATTTTGAGGGAAAAGAATTCCAGCTTCCAATAAATAAACCAAAAGAAAACAACGCTATTCACGGCTTCATCTGGAATAAGCCATTTGAAATCACCGGAGACAAATGTTCAAATTCGTCTGCTTCAATTAGTCTTAAGTACAATTATCCAGGTTATTATGACGGTTATCCCTACCCTTTTCTTGTGGGTTATAAATACACTTTGGGTGCTGCGGAATTCAGCATAGAAATTTCTGTCACCAACATTGGTAAAACTTCAATGCCGCTTGGTATCGGTTGGCATCCTTATTTTACTTTTCACAAGCCTGCTGATGAATTGCAGTTGCAATTACCACCCTGTAAACTTTTGGAAGTTGATGAGCGAATGATTCCCTCTGGTATTAAAAATGAATACACCGATTTCAAAGAGCTAAATATCATCAGCACAACTACGTTTGACACAGCTTTTGAACTTACCGGAGCTGGTAATGAGAGCAGGCTCCACGATGCAGGATCAGGTGCAACACTTTTTCTTTCTCAGGGCAAAGCTTTTCGATACCTGCAAGTATATATTCCTCCTGACCGTAAGAGTATCGCTCTCGAGCCCATGACCTGCCCTGCGAATGCATTCAATTCAGGAGATGGATTGATCGTTCTGAAACCCGGTGAAAAGTTTGAAGGGAGCATCCGCCTTCGATTGACTCACTCAAAATGAATCTCCACAAAGTTTGATGAATCTTTGATCTTAAGAGAAGATGCTGTTAGCGTAAGCACAGTCCAAATTCCCGCGCTTCCTGCGTCAAGAGTACTGCCGCTAAGCGACCAGGTTCCCGTTGCATTGGAGAATCCTGTTGCGGTAAACGTACCGTTGGTGTTGAAATTTATTGTGACCTGCGAAACCGCAGAAGTAACATCATTCCCTCCGTTCAAAACTTTCACAGATGTCCATGAATGAGCGGTCAGATAGCCCTGCTGCACGCTATTGTTGTTATCGCCATCATCCTCGCTGCAAGCAAAAAGAAACCCGGCAAGGAAGAACGGTAAAATCAAATGGATTGCTTTCATAGTTTTTGAATTTTAGATAGTGTCTCGGTTTGAAAAAAAAACGTCATTGCTGAGGGAGGCTTTGCGACCGAAGCAATCTCCTTGTTAACTGGGGATTGCTTCTCCCGATGCTCACGCAAAAAGCAGTGCTATCGGGATCGCAATGACGAAAACTGAAACATCACCAATTTTCTATTTCAAAATTGCTTTGTTCAATTCATCAACGCTGGCTTCATTTTGAAACACGTCATTCACCTTGTAATAATTGCCTTTATCAACGGTGCGGTCATAGGCGAATATCGCCAGCTCGAGTCGCGCCTGTTCAGTGCTTAACTGTTGTAGCATTTGCTTCACTTGTGTTGATGCCATGCAACTGCCGCTCATGATCTGCTTTGCCATCAGCAGCTTACTTTCCTCTGCGCTTCTTCCCGCAACTGCGCTTAAAGCGCTCTTGAAATCGCTGTCACCCATCACTGTTCCTGCACAGCCGGTGCCGGTTGCGGCAGGCGCTGAAGAAGTGTAAACCGTAGTGGTTGTCGTTTCCTGGGTTGAGGATGCGTCATTAGTTTCACCGGTATTCACCCGCACACTCCCGAATGGCGTGCTGACATTGATCCCGCTTGCATCGGGACTTGATGTGGTGGTTGTAGTAGTGGTGGTTTGCTGAACTGCTGTAGCTGAAGGAACCACGACCACCGTAGGCTCCTCATCAATGTATGGAGGATGCACAGATTGCGACCTCCAGTAAACATTCAATTCGCCTTTTCGGCTCCGGTTGATTTCAAAAGTCGCGTCCACCGGATTGCCGTTGGCATCCTGAAGGTTGAAGATCTTTTTCTCGATTGGCGCAAGCGAGGTATCCTGAAACTCAACCTTCAGCTTATAATACCGCTGCGTAAGGTTTACAATGCGCACATTGTCATCAGGCACATCATTCTTCTTCTCCCCGTTGAGATAAACCGTGAATTTATACTGGTCGCTGCTGTAGATGGTGCAATGGGAAACGCCCTGCGCGTTTGCCCAACCATAAGCGACCGTGAATATGAGGAGAATGAAAAGCTGTTTCATTTTTTGTAATTATTTCAGAAAGATAGAAAGTTTGGAAGGTTTGTCAAAGGGTCTTCACTTCGATCTTCCGTTAATAAAGTATTGTGATTAATATTTAACTTACAGCTTCTAAAATTTATGCCGTCATGAAAAGGCTATTACCCTTCGTTCTTGCTCTCCTTTTATTGGAATTAACGCCTAAGACAACTTTCGCCAGTCATGCAATGAGCGCTGAGATCAGCTATGCCTGTCTTGGTGGCGACACCTTTTTGGTAACCTTAAATTTTTTTAGAGATTGTGCTGGTATCAGTGCTCCTGTTTCAGCAACTATTACAATCGGATCTGATACTTGCGGAATAAATGACACTACCTATGCATTACCGCTTGCGGGCACCCGTGAGATTTCTCCTGTTTGCCCAAGTATGATCAGTCAGACATCCTGTGATTCAGGGAACCTCATTGGAATTGAAGAATTCGTTTATTCCGATACAATTGTATTACCAACTCATTGTTTTGATTGGACACTTAGCTACGCTTTGTGCTGCAGAAATGATCTGATCACCAACATACAAACTCCAGGCTCTTACGACCTCTATGTAGAAACCCATTTGAATAATGCTATCAATATCTGTAACAATTCACCTAAGTTCATTCAAAACTCATTTGTCACCTGTGCAGGCGTACCGGCTATTTTGAACCTTGGTGCTTGCGATCCTGACGGAGATTCTCTTGTTTTCTCAATAACTAATCCATTAGGAGGGCCGCTTACACCGATTCCTTTTTCGTTCAGCCCTTATACATTCGATTCTCTTAGTGGTATTCTGGAATTTCTTCCAACAGTTACTTCTGTTAACAATCTTGCAGTATTGGTTAAAGAATATCGGAATGGGGTATTTATCGGGTCAACAATGTCTGACTTTCAGATTCTCGTTATTTCCTGTAATAACAATTCGCCTGTTTTCAGTCCCATTCAAAGCCACAGTGGGGCCGTATTAAAAGACAGTTTTACATTGGTCACTTGCAGTGGCTCTCCGGTATCATTCAGCTTTCTTGCCAGTGATGCCGACACCGGAAATAATTTAACCCTCGGTTCGGACCTGAGTAATTTTCCCCGAGCTACCTTTTCTGTCAGCGGCACGGCTAATAATAAAACAGGAAACTTTACGTGGACTCCATCACTTGGTGTCTCGGGTTCTCATTGCTTGATTGTAACCGCATCTGACGGGGTATGTCCTATAGTTGGGTTAAACACCATAAAGTACACCATCAAAGTGAATGCAAGGACCCTTGCCGGTAACGATAAATATTTTTGTTCCACCGGGATTCCTGCTCAACTTGATGCATCAGGTGGAACTTCTTTTTCTTGGAGCCCCTCGTTAGGATTATCTGATACTGCCATAAGTAACCCTTTGGCTGCACCGATTGTTACAACGACTTACGTGGTTACAAGCAATCTTATTTCTGCGTGTGTTAACTCTGATACTGTCACGGTTTTTGTTGTGCCTGATTTCTCCCTTCAAATGAGCCCTGATGATACTATTTGTCTTAATTCAGATGCTCAGATAGGTGCAATAGCTGATCCGCTCTATGCTCCATATACTTATCAGTGGTCAAATGGGAACTCATTGGATGATGAAACTATTGCAAGCCCGATAGCATCTCCAGTTGCTTCGACTATCTATACAGCCACAGTTACTTCTGCAAATGAATGTTCAAAAAAAGATAGTGTTACGGTTACCATTAGCGGGATTGCACCGCGTGTGATTGCAACGGCAAGCAAAACCAATCCGTGTTCGGGAGATACGGTACAATTGGGCGGGATAGTTCATTCGGGCACTTGCGGAGTTTCAGCGCAAGGATGCTCCGTGCAAAACCCCGCAGTAGCGAAGACATTCGGGGTTAATGCTTTCAATTTTACGGGTACTCCATTTGCTGGTGCTGATGAAGATGCAAAGTACCAGGCGCTATATTTGGCTTCCGACCTGTACTCTTCAGGGATAACACCGGGAACGATTACCGAGATGGCAATCGAACTTGGTTCAAAGGCAAGTACGGGTGTTTATCGAAACTTCACGCTTAGGATGGGATGCACCGCGCAGCACAGTTTAACCCTTTCAGGATGGCTACCCAATGGAATTATCGTATTTGGCCCGGTAAACTATAGTACTGTTTTAGGAATCAACAATTTCATTCTCGACACACCATACCAATGGAACGGTACCGATAATTTGTTTATTGAAATTTGTTTTGACAACCCTTCTCTTTCAAGTGCCGGTGGTGCAGATGGAATTATGTGCATCCCCGCCTTATATGGAGCTGCTATGCGGAGTGTATCCAATAATACGTTTGGCTGTATACTGACTCCAACCACAATTTATCAGCAACTACCGAAAATCACCTTTAAGATCTGCCCTCCAGACTTAACTCCTTATGCTATCCTATGGGATCCGGCCTTAGGATTAAGTAATCCGAACATCCTAAATCCCATAGCTTCAACAACACAAACAACTCAATATCAATTGATGATTGATGATGGTATTTGTAATTCAAGAAGTTTCATCACTTTAATGGTTGACACATCTTATGGGATAGCAACCAGCAATGATACCACCGTTTGCGGAGCAGCACCTGTTCAGTTGAATGTGATGGAGACAGGAACACCGCCACCGGTGGTTTTTAATTGCGGTATCGGGGGTGGGAGTACTTGTTCAACTCCACTATCTTATCAACTTGGCTTAAACCCATCGGGCACTGGAACCGGCACTCCCTATGATGGATTTTGGGAAGACGCCAGAGTACAGTTTTTATACCCCGCAACCGAATTAATATCGTTGATAGGCTCAGCCGGAACCATAACCTCTCTTGCATTCAACGTCACTGCCAAAGGAAGCACAATACCTTATTCATCCTTTACAATTAAGATGGGCTGCACAAATCTTAATGCCCTGCCAACCAGTTTTGTATCTTCACCTGCGTTAGATGTTGTGTACGGTCCGATTTCGTATTCAACAATTGCAGGCTGGAACGTCCACACGTTGTCATCACCTTTTAATTGGGACGGAAGTTCCAGTCTCATCATTGAGGTATGTTATGATAATGTCGATTGGACCGATGATGATGATGTAGCATATTCTGTAGCACTTCCTAATTCGGTCCTTTACGACAATGGCGATGGAACTAACGGCTGTAGTTTAAATACTCCGCTTAACAGCCCCAACAGACCAAATATCAGATTCACGTTTTGTCCGGCACCCAACCTTAATCCAATCGTTTCATGGACGCCATCAAATACACTCTCCGATCCTTCAAAAGTTAGCCCAATTGCTAATCCAACAACCACCACTACCTATCATGTGGACTATTCATTTCAAAACGGCTGTACATTTAGCGATTCTGTTACTGTCACTATCATTCCTGCAGCTGTAACTACATCAGTAAGCAATGACACCACACTTACAGAATGTGAATCTGTACAGCTATCGGCATCAGGCGGGAACAAATATCAATGGGACAGCATTCCGGGATTAAGTTGCTATGACTGCCCAAACCCGATTGCCAATCCGAACATCACCACCGCGTTTCCGATTACAATCACAGATACCGTTACCGGCTGCGGAGCGCGTGATTCCGTTGTGATCACTGTTATCCCTGTTGACCTGATTGCGCTCAGTCATGATACGATCATCTGTCCGAACTCGTCAATAACGTTGGTTGCAGCAGGAGGTTTTGCCGGTTATCTATGGAGTACGGGGCAAACCACACCCACGTTCACGATAAGCCAGGAAGGGACTTACTCAATTACCGCAACCTCCGGAGCATGTCAGGTGGTTGACTCGATTATAATTATTGATGAAAGCGGATGTGTATGGCCGGGAGATGCTAATAATGATGGCATCGCCAATAACCTTGACGTGCTGGCAATTGGTATCGCCCATTCCTCAACCGGTCCCGTGCGTGCAAATGCCACACTGAATTGGGTTGCACAACCTGCTTACAATTGGGGTTCTGTTTTGGGTAACGGAGCTGACTATAAACACGTTGATTGCAATGGAGATGGTGTAATAAACACGATTGACACACTTGCCGTGTCGCTGAACTACGGTCTCACTCATAATAAGCAACCCGGTGGAGGCAGCGCTGATCCGCTCATTTATCTTGCGCCACTGAATGATACATTAAGTGAAGGCGAACAAGTGCAAATTCCGGTCATGCTCGGAGAAAACTTTTTGCCGGTTACTGATTTTTACGGAATTGCTTTCTCACTTAGTTATAATAATTCCGTCATCGAGCAAAACACAGTTCGGTTTGATGCAGTAACATCCTTTGCAGGCCAGCCCGGCCTTTCTATTCTTGATTTTAATAAAGATTTTCCTTCAAGCACTCAAATTGATGCAGCAGTTACAAGGATCAATCAAACAAGTGTAACCGGCTCAGGACAGGTCGGGATACTGAGTTTCACGGTCAAAGATTCACTGAACTGGAATGGAGGCAATATTCAGCAACTAAACTTTTCTTTTACTAATATTTTCGCGATTGATGAAACGGAAAATCAAATTGCTGTTTCATCCGAGCCCACAACGCTTTTCGTTGCAAAAGAAGAACCGATTGGAATTAACGAACTATCAAACCTTGAATTTGAAATTTGGGTTTATCCGAATCCTGCAAAGGATGTTCTTACGGTTGAATCAAAAACAAATGTGCGGATACACGAAGTAATTATATTCAACACACTTGGCAAGGCTGTTTTGATGGAAGCCAATATTGATAACTCCAAAACAGACTTTGATATCACAAACCTTGCAGAAGGTAATTACTTTATGACAGTAAGAACGGATAAGGGAGTACTGAACAACAAAGTATCTATACTTAGATAAGATTTAATCAACGCCTGCTCCTACCCTTTCAATTGCCATCGCATAGGCTTTCTCCAACTGCTCTTCGGGAGAAAGATGCGTGTTGTTGATCTCAACGGCATCGTCAGCTTTTCGCAGCGGGCTTTCTTTCCTGTTGGTATCAATAGAGTCGCGCTCATGAAGATTTTGAGCGATCTCTTCGCGGCTTGCAGTGATGTTCTTTCTTTTCAATTCCTCATATCGCCTACGAACGCGCTCTTCAAAATCAGCGGTGATAAAAAGCTTTAACTCGGCATTAGGAAATACCACAGTGCCGATGTCCCGACCATCCATCGCTATGCCTTTATTCTTCCCGATCTCACGCTGCAATTCCACCATTTTATCCC
>CAYOYI010000137.1:0-9542 GCA_964408105.1 uncultured Chitinophagaceae bacterium
CCGCCTTTCTTTTTTGTTTCGACAACAATTAATGCATCAGACAATCCGGCTACAACCCTGTTTCTTCTCGGGAAATTCTCTTTGTTGAAGTCGCTGTTAGAAATGAATTCCGTCAGGAGACCTCCCTGCGAAACCATTCTTTGTGCTATGCTTTTATGTAATGAAGGATATATGGTATGCAAACCATGTCCCAATACTCCGACCGTTTTCAGGCCTTTATCAAGCGCGGCTTTATGTGCGCAAATGTCAATACCATAAGCAAGTCCGCTGATTACAAGCACATCTTGAGTAGCTAATTCTTCCACAATTTTTTCGCACACGAACTTTCCATAGTCGGTTGCGTTTCGTGTTCCAACGATACCTACAACTTTTGCTGCGTTAAGGTTTGCTTCACCTTTGTAATAAAGCAGAACGGGGCTATCATAACACTCCTTCAGCCTTGCGGGATAATTTTCATCCAGAAAAAACAGCGGCTGTATTTTATGTTTTTCGATAAATTTAATTTCCTCTTCTGCTCTGTCCAGCACATCAGCATTTGCTATTTCATCAGCTGTCTTTTCGCCAATACC
The DNA here is from genome assembly GCA_964408105.1 of uncultured Chitinophagaceae bacterium. Lineage (GTDB taxonomy): Bacteria > Bacteroidota > Bacteroidia > Chitinophagales > CAIOSU01 > BPHB01. The sequence goes on from CAYOYI010000137.1 coordinate 570, forward strand.
AGGCACTTTTTTTAGTCTGGCTGTTTTTGATGTGAAAACACCTTCAACACCACCGCAATAGCTGATGAGATTTCTGGCGAGGATCGGCCCCACGTTAGGCAGCAATGTGATCCCGATCTTGTAAAGCAGATTTTTATCCAAATCTTACTATTTTGGGCGCGATGAAATTAAGGATTTTGAAGTCTCTGCCGATTATTTACTTATCAGCATATTGCTTCATTGGCATATTGGCTAATGGGTTGATGGCGCAATCATACGATCCCCTCCATCCCCCCAATACTTACCAAAGCCAGGACAATTCTTACTACTGGAAAAACCGCTTGCCTTTTGCCGGCTACTGGCAGCAAGATGTTCATTATGAGATAAAGGCCAACATTGATGAAAAAACCGACATCGTTGACGGTAAATTGAAATTAACTTACTGGAATAATTCACCGGATACGCTTCATGAGGTGTTTTTTCATTTGTATGAAAATGCCTTTCAGCCCGGTTCCTACTACGACAATCTTCACAAAAACAATAAAGTAAAAACAAAGTACGGCAAATACGAGTCGCAGGGACTGGGGACACCAATTCAATCATTCAGGCAGGAAGGGAAGGAATTAAAAGTTGAATTAGATAACACGATCTTCAGAGTGAAGTTGGATAAACCGATTCTGCCTTCGGCATCAACCATGTTCAACATTGATTTCAAAACCTATTTTGATATTGGCGGCAGTGTCAGGAGGAGGAATAAAGTTTACGAAGCTTATGGTTACAAGCACTATGATGGTGTTCACTGGTATCCCATCATTTGTGTTTATGATTCAAAATTCGGATGGACAACCGACCAGCACATGGGCAGGGAGTTCTACGCCAACTTCGGGACGTTCGATGTTGAGCTGACTTTTGCGAACAATTATATAGTAGAAGCTACTGGTAATTTGCTCAACCGGGAAGAAGTGCTTCCAGATGACCTGCGTCAGAAAATTGACCTGAAAAATTTCAAAGACAAAAAGCTTGAAAGCCCGCCAAGTGTAATTATTCCTTATGATTCTACAGCCAGGAAAACTTGGAAGTATCATGCGGAGAACGTTCACAACTTCGCCTTCACCGCTGATCCCACTTACAGGATCGGAGAAACAACGTGGAATGGAATTGAATGTATTGCAATGGTTCAGGAACCACATGCATCGCGCTGGCAGGGCGTACCGGAATTTACAGCAAAATGCGTTGAATTGTACTCACGCGATTTTGGAATGTATGGCTACCACAAAATGGTTGTCGCGGACGCACGTGATGGAATGGAATATCCAATGCTGACATTATGCGGTGGATTGGAGCCAAGCAACCATTATTTAATCGCGCACGAGATCGGGCACAACTGGTTTTATGGGATAATCGGCAGCAATGAAACTTACCGTGCGTATTTGGACGAAGGCTTCACTCAATTTCTAACTGCTTGGGCGCTGGAAAATATCGAAGGAAAATATGACCACAGGTATTCTCGGCCCAAGAGCCGCTACAAGCGGAAATTCTTTGAGCCGGTGGATGTGAGAAGCAGCGTTGCATACTGGGGTTACCTTGTTGATGCCATTAGCGAAGATGATGCTTTCTTGAACACCCACTCTGATGGTTTTCATGGGGCGTTAAGGCATGGAGGAGGTTATCGCCACGTCTATAGCAAAACGGCAACAATGTTGTACAACCTGCAATATGTTTTAGGTGATAGCCTTTTCACGAAAGCCATGTTGTATTATTTTGATCAGTGGAAATTCTGCCATCCATATCCTGAGGATTTTCGGAATTCGATCATTCAATTCTCTAAGGTTGACCTGAACTGGTTTTTCGACCAATGGCTGGAGACGACAAAAAATATTGACTACCGGGTGTCAAGTATTAAGAAAGAAGAATCGGGTGATTATTCCTATTCCATAAAGTTGAAGCGTAAAGGCAGAATGCAAATGCCGCTCGACCTGCTGGTGACTACAAAAAATGGAGACTCTATTTACTATCACATCCCGAACCATTGGTTCGTAAAAAATACAAGCGCCACCATTCTTCCCAAGTGGCATGGATGGGATAAACTTCATCCGACTTATACAGCTAACATTTCGCTTCCGGCAAAAATTAAGAAGGTGACTCTTGATCCGTCTGAACGTTTGGCTGATGCATTTATGCCGGATAATTCAAAACCAAGAAACATCCAAGTAGCTTTCGACTCAAAAGTTTCCAATTATCCCGATTGGAAGAATTACAGGCTTTACATCGGTCCTGTTTTGTGGTGGAATGCATTTGATGGCGTGAAAGTGGGGGTGAATTTCAACGGTAATTTTCTAAACTACAAACACATCTTTAATCTCACCGTTTGGGGCAGCACATCACTCGGGCAGGGAAGCACCGGGCGTTACGAGTTTGCCGATTCAAGCACAAACAATTTCGACAAGATAAATTACCGGTTTGATTATAAAACCAGCACGGACAAGATCTTAAAGAACTCAGATGTTTTTCTCACTTCAATGTACATGGAGGGTTTCGAGTGCTACATTTTTGGCGGCCAGGTGGAACTGGGTAAAAACAAGAACGTCCTCTTTAAGCTTTATATGAAGTGGATGGCACGACCGATCAATGAAAAGAGAAGCTACTTGCTATATCCAGAAGAATGGAATACTCCTGACGTGGTGAATAATTCAGTGAACGCAGAGATGCTTTATCGCTACGCCAAACCGAAATCAAGCGGAGCGCTGCAGGTGGATTTACGAACAAATGCTGTAGGCAGCGAATATGATTATCATTACATCCAGGCCACACACGTCAATAACTTTCAGTTCTGGCGATTTGAATTGCGTTCCAGGGTAATGGGAAGACTGGGCATGGGTTCAAATCCTGCACCTGAATCTTCATTATTTTTTGCTCAGGCTAATCCTGAAGAAATGATGGATAATGTTTTTACCCGCTCAAAAGGTTTCTTCCCGAATGGCTGGGTGGGTGAGTTTAGAGATGATGTGAACCATTTTCATCACGGTGGAGGGTTGAACGTGAGAGGATATGCCGGTTATTTGATTGTCGAGGAAAAAGAAGGACAAACGTACGCAGCATATAAAGGAAGTTCCGGAGCATCCGTGAGCCTTGAGCTGGATTTGGATGGCATTGTAAAATGGCAACCGAAAAAACTTTCCGATTACATCCATCTTGATCTTTACTTGTTTGGTGATGGAGGATTTATCGTGTATGATGCGGGGACTGCCGGCAATACTTTTTCAAAATTCCGCACCGATGCCGGAGCCGGTGCCGCGTTGACAATCAAGAAATGGGGATTATTCGATAAGCTCAAGCCGCTGACGATTCGTTTTGACGTTCCATTTTTCTTGAGTAATACCCCATCTGTATCTCCTGATAATTTTCAATTCAGGTTTTTAGTGGGAGTGGGAAGGGCATTCTGATCTACTCCTCAAACCTGTATCCTTTCCTTCTCAGCAGCTCTCCGATCTGCGTTCCTTTTTCTTTTCGGGTAGGAACTTCGAATTCTACTTCTTCCAGCACTCCGGCAAATTCATTGAACAACCCCTTCTTCAGAATACCGTTTTTGTCCATAGCGAGAGAGCAGCCTACCATTTTTTTTCCTTCGTAAGGTCCTCCAACGATATAGCCAACGCTTGTTGTGCTGATAACAATCATATTATACAGTTTGGCAAGCGACCCTAGGGGCTTTATCCATTTATCGTGGTAAGGCTCGTCCTCCTCGGTGATGTTATAATCAACTGTCCATGATGAAGGAGCCAAGAGAATCTGCGCTCCCATTCTGGCAAGCGAATGTCCCAGGGCGGTGGCTTCTATGTAATTATCGGCACAGATATTTAGTCCGACCTTGCCGAAAGGTGTATCCACAACCTCCAGCTTATGCCCGATCTCGTAGTACGGAAATTCAACCTCAAGTAAATTTATCTTTCGGTGTTTCAGAATTATTTCTCCTTTATCATTGATCAGAATGGCGGTATTATAGTTTATTTTCCCGTCAACTTTTTCTGTCAATCCTACACAGATATAAAGACCGTAGGTTTTTGCAAACTCACAAAAAATGTCACTGTAGGGTCCCGGAATGGGCTGGCTTTCCTTCAATGCGTTCGGATGTGTCCAGGCAAAGTCAATTGTTTCCGGCAACAAAACCAGGTTGCACTTTTTTTCAGCAGCTTCTTTGATAAGTTTATGGGCGCGCTGGAAATTCCGTTCCGGCTCGGTGCCTTCCACAAGAAGCTGTGCCAATCCTACTTTAATACGCATGAGGGCTGAAATGAAGCGCCAATTTTAGCACAATAGAATTTAAAATCAAGGGACGAGGGGCATGAGACGCGGGACGAGGGTAAGAAAGGTTTTCTTTCACTTTGCTCCGTGTCCCTTGACACTTGTCCCACATGTTTTAAAATGCCAGGAATCCCAAACCAACCTGGGCTCTGAAAAGATTGGCAAAAAACACACGCGAGTAAATATCTCCGGTTTCCAACCCAGTTTTGAATTTGAAAATGGAGACAGTTGGGACGCCAACTTGCAGCGCCACATTCAAAATCAATCTGTCTGCAAAAATGAATTGCCGGCCTTTGCCAAGGTAGAGAATAACATCCGTATAATGTTCAAGCTCATCTCCTACATTAAGCGGAAGTTTGTTTTCGGCAGCATAGCTTTTATTATAAACTACCGCTGCCCCGTAGCTGGTATATCCTCCTGCCGGAGCAATGAATCCCCTTTTTCTGTTGAAGAATTTTCCGAAAACCGTAATGCCGTGAGAGCGGATCAGTCCGTCAACATTATGAAGATCATCTATGCCATCGGGCATATCCACAAGACCAAACTCGGTGCTCAGGCCGGTGTAGCAATAACGTACGCCAAGACTGTGTTTCAATGTGATTACATATTCTGCGGAGGCATTATGAAAAAGATCGAACCGTTCAAAGATGAATGAATACCAAACCTGTGGTTCGTAATGAACTGAAAAACGCTTTCCCAAATAACCGGGAACCTGGGCGTTGGAAGATGCACAAAAGAAAAAAGGTGCAAGGAGCAAGATGCAAGCGGAGATAAAAGTTTTAATGTAATTGGAAGAGCGCAAGGCGTCTGTATGGCTTTTAAGTCCCGGTGCCCGGTACCTGATACTTGATACTATTTCTATTTTCGCTCTGATTTTATTTGATTAAGGGTGTAGTAAATATGCGCGCTAAGCAGATCAGTTCGGTCTGCAGACAGAATGTTTGCAGAACTTGAAAACACCAATTCATCGGTTTCGATATTATACAAAAGGTTAAGGTAGTAACAATTTTTTCCTGAGGAAATAATTTTTGGCAAAGTTAAGGGCAGGACAACGGGGAATAAAACGCTGTATGCTATCGGCCATAATAGTTTTCTGGATTTTCTCACATATATCAGAGCCATTAGGTTCACGTATGGTGTGCCATATTTTTCGGTGAGTTGAAGAAGCTGTTCACGTTCTATGGCTGAAAAATTCATTCCCTCGGGATGACGAAGCTTTTCACTTATGTATTCGTTGAGAAATGAGAAATCGTTGTATTGTTCTATATCATCTTCATCCAGTTCTCTTGTCTCCAGCATTGATATTTGCAACCCGATATCTTCCGCTATTTTGGTAATCCGATCGGATAAATTTTCCTGACCTTTTTCAGATTTCAAATAGCGATAGGCTTCCCTTTTGCGTTCGTCAATGAGGGCGTAAACAGGTTCAAAATGAATTATGGTATCAATATGCAGGGCGTGTCCTCTTCGCCTGATGGCTTTTTCTTCCTCCGGTGAAATTTCGTTTGCTGAAATTTTTGATGAATCTTTATCTTGGAAAAGTTCTTTTAAGAACGGGTTGGCCATATATTCTGTTAACGCCTGACTTGAATAATGCGACACAGTGTCTTCTGAGGAGCCTCGTTCGTAAAAAAAGTCAAGTGTTAGCTTGTGTTTGGTCAAGAGCAAATTCGCAATCTTCCTCAGATAGTATTCAAGATGTTTCTTGCCGGGATACTGCACTTTCAGTTTCAGAAAGTAATGCAACGCAACGATTGGAATCTCCGATGGGTTTTCGTTCAGCTTGTTAAAAAGGTAAGCAACCTGGTGTAAATATCCCTGCGTTTCATTGGGATAAAGATGCACTTTGCTGAAATCCCGGGTGCCCGAGTAATTTGCAAGGCCGAATAGCGCTCTGCCCATTGATTCTTTAAGGTAATAATCATTGGGGTTTTGGTTAAGCAAAAGGGAAGCGAGGTAAATCGCGGATTCATAATTTCTATTCAGAATTTTAAGATGAAGCGTTTCATAACGGGCTAATGTTCTCACCTGTTCAAACGACTCCTTGCCTGAAATGAATTCCACTTTGTTTTCATTGCCGATCAATTTCAATTCCGCCTGCAATTCAACCCTTCGGCTTTTAATGCCAGGATAGGTGCCTTTATTTCCAGCATCATCAGGCGCAATGATGGGATTGACAGTTTCGAGCTTGTAGTTTTTCGGAAACTGAAACCTATCGCTTTCCAAAAGGGAAAAATTAAAAGGCACATTATCAGCCGGGAGATATGAATGTTGAATGATGTCAAAAACCCCATCAATTTCATTCAAAGAATAGCGCGTTTTGGAATAGAGTTTCAGGGCTTCCTTGTCTGCGGAGATCTCAGTTTCCTGAGAATACCTGCATTGCTCAAGTTCCCGTTCGTCTATTGATAAATCTTCGTAAATGCCTTTTCCCCGGTTGATCTGTTCAATATGAACATAATTTTCGAGCACATCTTGCCGGATACAGTGAATGAGTTCATGGCAGATTATGAATGCAAGCTGCGCTTCGCTTGCGAGTTGAGCCATCAGGCCTATGTTAATAAAGATGACGCTGTCACTGGTTGATATGGCATTAACAGCGGAGGATTTCAGGGTATAGAACCGGAACGAGTTTTTGAGTTCCGGGTTTGCACGGAAAATTTCAGCGGCAACTTTTTCTATATATAGGGTGATGGGATCATTGAATAACACATAACCGCTTTTGAAGAGAAAATCGCTGCTGAATGAGCTTTCAGCATAGAATTGATCTTTTACCTTTTTCGTTTTTCTGGAGTCTGTTGCTTCTTCTTTCCTTTCCGATTTGCGGTCGGAAGCTTTAATCAGAAAATGATCTGGGATTTTCTCTGACGACTCCAGGGGAGTGAAGTTTTGAGAGCTTGCCTCGAAACCAAGTATGGCGAATATGATGATCAGCGCTCTTTTCATTATCAGCTTTAGAAGCCGTTTTATTTATTGACCGGCAGATTAGGATGGAAGTTGCGCCTTATAGGAAAGTAGAGGTCGCGAGCAGATTCGAACTGCTGTAGCAGCTTTTGCAGAGCTGAGCCTAGCCACTCGGCCACGCGACCATTAAGTCAGGTTGCAAATGTACTATTTCCCTTCGCGGTAGTCAAAAGTTTTCTCTAATTCAACGAAGACCCGTTCTACATAATGAGGAAGAGGCGGGTGCAGCTTGCTGATTCTGACTTTTGCGGAAAGAACGGTTTTCATCTCGCTTCCAATCTGTTCCAGCACCCTATAAGCAAGGTGTTCCAGCAGATGATGCTTTTCATCCATTACTTTTCTCGCAATGTCGCTCACGGTTTCGTAATTGATGGTATTCTCGAGCTTATCCGATTCTGCAGCCTGGAGCATATTCACTGTCAAATAAACATCCACTCTGAATTGTCCGCCACGATGCCTTTCCTCGGCATAAAAACCGTGATAGGCATGGAACAACATTCCTTCAACAGCTATCAATCCTTGATTATACCCTTTCTTCATTTTGCCAAGATATTTAAAAGGACATTAATTACCCTAAAAAACCCTTTCGCTAAATTTGGAGAAACAATTCCTCATGCAACAAGTCACTCCGAAAGCGAAAGAAAAAAAGCAAACAAAAACGGATAGTTACCAGCATCATGATTATTTCAAGGTAGATGATTTGCTGACGGATACGCATAAGCTGGTCAGGGAGAGTGTTAGAGCGTTTGTTAAAAAGGAAATCACTCCCATCATTGAAGAATATGCCCAAAGTGCAGAATTTCCAAGAAATTTAATCAAAGGGCTTGCTGATATCGGAGCCTTCGGCCCTACAATTCCGCAGGAATATGGCGGGGGCGGAATGGATGAGATTTCTTACGGTATTATCATGCAGGAATTGGAGCGCGGGGATTCGGGTATTCGTTCAACTGCTTCGGTTCAGGGTTCGCTGGTAATGTTCCCAATCTACAAGTTTGGTTCTGAGGAGCAGAAAAGGAAGTACCTTCCAAAACTTGCCAAGGGAGAATTGATGGGCTGCTTTGGACTTACCGAACCCAATCACGGCTCCAATCCGAGTGGGATGGAAGCTAACATTAAAGACAGGGGAGATCACTTTCTTTTGAATGGTGCGAAAATGTGGATCTCCAACGCTCCATTCGCAGATATTGCGGTGGTTTGGGCCAAAGATGAAAACGGAGATATCCGTGGTATGGTGGTTGAAAGAGGAATGCAAGGCTTATCAACTCCTGAAACGCATAATAAATGGTCGCTTCGCGCTTCAGCAACCGGTGAGCTTGTTTTCGATAATGTCAAAGTGCCGAAGGAAAATATTTTCCCTAACGTGAAAGGGCTGAAGGGTCCACTGTCGTGCCTCTCCACTGCACGATACGGAATATCCTGGGGAGCGATCGGTGCCGCACTGGATTGCTACGACACTGCTTTGAGATATTCGCTGGAAAGGATTCAATTCGGAAAACCGATTGCGGCATTTCAGTTAACTCAGAAAAAGCTTGCGGAGATGATCACGGAGATTACCAAAGCGCAATTACTTGTTTGGAGGCTTGGTGTTTTGAAAAACGAAGGAAAGGCAACGCCAGCGCAGATCTCTATGGCGAAACGCAACAATGTCGAGATGGCTCTGAAAGTGGCACGAGAGTCACGCCAGATTCTTGGCGGCATGGGTATCACCGGAGAGTATTCCATTATGCG
>CAYOYI010000138.1:0-9481 GCA_964408105.1 uncultured Chitinophagaceae bacterium
ATTTTGAGTTTTTTTACCCTCAAAATGTGTCAAGCTATTTCAGGAAGGGACAGATGACCTTCATGTCATATCGGATAACTTCAATTCGGTATCGGAAAGGTGGTATTCTTTTACAAAGCCATCAGGAACGATGTACTGGAAATACATTATCCAATGTAATCCCCTCGTTAGCTCAGGTATTCAGCAGACATGGTGATATGACGACCTTGCCGGATTAGACTGGCAGAAGATTTATGTCTTCTGTGCGAGGAATGTCCGAACAACGAGTTAAGCAAGCGCTCGCAAGACAAAAGTCTTGTTGCCGGTATTCTCAGTTCCAAGTGACCGCCTATGGCGGAACACTTGAAACAACGGGAGGGGGAATAGTGTCTTGCTTAAGGATTTTGAGTAGATCATCCTTGTTTACAATAAGAAAGAACTGATTTTCTATAAATGTTACTTCGGGGCTCTTTATTTTAGTGGTCGACAATAAACTTGTCGGCTCTAATTCACTAAACATGTCCCCAATGAATTTGTCCTGTCCACGAACTCCATGACCGCATAGAATTAATAGAATAACTAAAGAGTTCAATGTTTTACTCAAGTTCATTCTGTTGAGGCACAGCATGCGATAAACTAACTCTTGAGGTTTCGTAAGATGATCTGACCTCCCACTGGCAAAAGGCCGAGGCTTAAATCCGCTTCATCACATTAAAAATAATAAATCCCCCTTTGCACAGTATCGCCACCCATTACCCTTTTCATCATTATTTTTGAGCCTGAAAAAATTTACACAAGAAGCTCACATTGGCTAAAAGCAACTCCCCCACTTCCCGCTCGTTCAGAAGGTTTCTGCGCAATGGCCCCGCAGTGGTTGGCTCGGTGCTGATCGCGCTCTCGTTCCTGATCGCCATATTCGGTTATCAGCTTTCGCCCGATTCCACGCCCGATGCTAATGACCAGATACTGCAGATCACCAACAAGCCGCCCGGCTTCAGGGTGAAGATGATCAGGGCGGCAAAGAATAAATCCGTTGAGCGAAAGGGATTGTTCAGCAAAACGATCTACGGCCAGGAAAATCCCTACGAGCTGATCCCGATACACGAATACCGCATCGAAGGCGAGAGGATCATTTTCGAGGAATACACCGGTGAAGATTCAGGCGAGGAAAAAAGCCGTAGCCTGGTGGATGTGGCGTTTCCGTTATCAAGCGCAAATCCACAGATCGCCATTCGGGATAATTCGGCAACCTTCTACACGGCAGACAACAATTCCAAAACCATTAGCCTTGATGAGCTGAGAAAGAAAGTTGAAAGCGAACACATCATCACCCGTAAATTTTATCTCGGCACAGATAAATTCGGAAGAGACATTTTGAGCAGGCTCACGATTGGCGTTCGCGTTTCGCTCTCGGTGGGAATTGTGGCCGTGGTGATCTCAATCTTCATCGGTGTTTTGGTTGGCGCGCTGGCTGGTTATTTCCGCGGGGTAGTTGATGAGATATGTATGTGGTTCATTAATGTGGTGTGGTCAATCCCGACACTCCTCTTGGTATTCGCAATTGCGCTTGCATTGGGAAGAGGTTTCTGGCAGATATTTATTGCCGTTGGATTGACGATGTGGGTTGAAGCCGCCCGTATCATTCGCGGGCAGATACTCGGGCTGCGCGAGATGCAGTATGTCGAAGCTGCGCATGGCCTGGGTTACAGTAACCTCCGCATCATCGGGTTGCACATCCTCCCCAACGTGCTGGGACCTCTCATGGTGGTGGCTGCTGCAAACTTTGCTTCAGCAATCCTCATCGAAGCAGGCCTGAGCTTTCTCGGCATTGGCGTGCAGCCGCCAACTCCATCATGGGGCGGCATGCTGAGCGAAAACTACGGTTACATTATTGGTGCGAATCCTTTCCTTGCGATCATTCCCGGCATTGCCATCATGCTGATGGTGCTTGCGTTCAATGTTGTGGGCAACGGCTTGCGCGATGCGCTCGATGTGCGAACGAGCTTAGGCGAATCTTAGAGTTTTTCCTCCTCCCAAGACAGCCTTCGACTCCGCTCAGGCTGACAAACATAGTTGCTTGCACTCTCTTTACTGTCACGGTGAGCGGAGTCGAATCGTATCGGTGGGGTAATAACACCAATGATGTTCAAGCCGTTATGACGTAATAATGCACGGACTCCCTCTCCCATAGGAGAGGGGCGGGTGAGGCAACTATACACCTCCCCGAATCTTGTTCAGAACTTTTTACTTCATGCTTCGGACAACTGGCTTACAATTTCGATATTCACCACTGATTAAGTGATGAGCGAATTTGATACATCCACAGAAAAAATTGCTGCCGACTACGAGCGGCTCGTGAAGCTCAAGCAAACGCAGATTGACGCGCTGCTCGACATTTCGCAGGCGATCAACAATAATTTCCCCACTGCATCATTACTGCGCATGTATGAATTCACGTTGAAGGCACAATTCAGCGTTCCTAAGCTGATGGTGTTCTTAAGAAATGAAATGTGGGAATGTGTGTGCGCATCAGGCGTCAGTGCTGAGGCCCGGAAAATTGACGTACATAAAGACCTTTTCTGGTTTGATAAGATGACGCATCTCGAAGGCAATAAAAACAAGAATCTCGCTGATTTTGATGTGGTGATCCCGGTGCAGCATCAAGGTAAGCCGCTTGCGTTTGTGCTGATCGGTGACCTTGACAAACGAGTTTCAACGGATGAGCAGTTGCGGTTCATTCAAACGCTGACCAACATCGTGTTGGTTGCTGTTGAAAACAGGAAACTGTTGCGCTCGCAGATCGAGCAGGAAGTTTTGAGGAAGGAGATGGAACTGGCTGCACAGATGCAGGCGATGCTTTTCCCGGAGCAGCTTCCGGAAAATGACATCACGGAAATGGCGGCATTTTATCTGCCACATCACGATATCGGTGGCGATTATTATGATTTTCTCGAATTGCCGGACGGGAAGCAGGTTTTTTGCGTGGGCGATATTTCAGGCAAGGGCGTTGCCGCTGCACTGCTGATGGCGAATTTCCAGGCCAACCTCCGCTCGCTGATAAAAACAAAAGAGCATTTAAAAACATTTGCCGAAACGCTGAATGACCTTGTGAGCCAGATCACCCGCGGTGAAAAATTCATCACCCTCTTCCTCGGCATCTATGATCCGCAGACACGCATTTTACGCTATGTGAATGCCGGCCATAATCCCACAATACTTTGCCAGGACGGAAAAATTACTGAGCTTGCAAAAGGCTGTACCATCCTCGGCATGTTTCCGGACCTGCCTTTCGTAAAGACCGAAGAAGTGGTGCTGGAGAAAAACGCGCTGCTCGTGAATTATACTGACGGGCTTACAGATTTTGAAAATGAAGAAGGCGAGTTTTACGGCCTCGAACGACTCACGGAATTTGTAATGAAGAATCACCACCTCAACACAAAAGAATTCAACAAGTCATTAATTGAAGAAGTGAAGTCTTTCAAAGGTACAGGCGGCACCTTCCTCGATGACGTCACGCTCCTGACCTGCCGCTTTCACTGATTCTGATTCAGATCGTCATTGCGAGGGAGGCTTTGCGACCGAAGCAATCCCAAGGTTGCTACAAGCGCGGCATCGGGATCGCAATGACGCAAAGTTTAGTTTGGAGACACAGAAGGGTGCTCCTGCTTCTTCAACGCCACCGCCTGATTCACCAGCAGCGCAATATTTATAAAAAAGAAACTCCCGATCTGAAATGCCTCGATAAGGTCACTTAGCATTAGCTGAACATAAATGATCACAAGCGAGCAGAGAATTGCCGCGACATAAAGCTTCTCACCCTTGTCAGTAGTGCGATGATAAATTTTTGTGCCTTCGTAGAAGATCACAAAGGTGAAGAGCACGAAAATAAAAAACCCCGGGAAGCCCTGTTCGATCAGCGTCATTAAAAAGTAATTATGTACTCCGGATTTTTCCGGGTTGTCGCTCACATAAGTTTGAAATGCAGTCACCGTATAACGCTGGTAGTAATGATAGAAGCTGCCCGGCCCGAATCCCGTCACCGGATGCTCGGTTGACATGCGCACACCCCCAACCCAGCGATAAAACCTTTCAGCGGTGGAAATATCCTGATTCTTTAAAGTGGCCTTCAGGTGGTCAAGGATGTTGCCGTGGTAAATGGCTTTTTCAAAATCAGGCGCATAACTGATGTATTGCTTGTCGGTAGCGAGGTGAGTGCCGAAAAGAAAAAATAACACCACGATCGCTGCCGTTGCGAACTTTAGCAGGCGGTATTTCAGCAGATAATAAAACCCGATGGCAGCGATCAACCCCAGCCATGCTCCGCGGGCATAAGCGAAGTAGGTCGCAACAAGGAAAACCAGCTTTGAAAAATTGATGAAATATTTCGGCAGCGTATTTTTCTTGTACCATGTTCCTGCGAGCCAGATAAATGGAATGATAAGTGAAACGAATGCTGCATAATTCACGTGGTTGCGGAAAAAAATTGAAGAAGCCCTGTTGATCAATTCAAAATCAAAGCCCAGCATCGCATGACGGATAAATACCGTGATGATGGAAATGACAGAAGGAAGGAGCAGGCACCAGAAGTAGGTCTTGAAATCGCGTTGCTTCTTAATAATGATGGCGGTGATGAAAACGAAAGTGGCAATAAACCAGATCTTCGACAGCAGCCATTTGATTGAAATGAAAACCTCCTCCGAGAAAAATAAGGTGATGAAAATCCACGCGAGATGAAGGAAGAGCACTTGTATGATCGGGTGTTTCAGAAAGTCCGATTCGATTCTGTTCCCAACTAAATAGAGGAGCAACACGACCATCAGGAAAATCACCAATGGCTCTGCCGGGAGGTCCATCCCGAAGCCGCCCGGCAGGCTAAATTCCGTAGTGAACGGAATAAGGAAGATCATCAGGTAAAAAATCTTGCTGAAGTCAATCGCTGCTACGTGAAGAAATACGATAGCAGGCGGAATGAGGAAAAGATAATACGCCTTGAAAACAACCCCCGCAGTTATCGAAGCTATGGTCAGCAGCGCAAGCGCGTAGAAGGTGAATGTTGAAGTTTTTTCTGTAAGGGAGTTCATTGATTAATCTCTGTGCACTGCTCACTGAGCGCTTAGCACTGACTTATTCACTTCGTCATCACATGTATCACCGATGCGCCAATCACGAGCACAAACAGCGTGACAAAAAATGCGCCCCCGATGATCAGCCAGCGGTAAGGCACTGTTTTCTCTGAAGGATAAGCACGCTCCATGATACGGATGGTTGATATGTCGTCTGCGGCCACCAGCTTAAACTCGTCAATGATTTTCGAGTATTTCACCAACTGGTCGGTCGCAACATCATATTTTATTTCAAGAGCTTTCTTTTCCGCGGCATCGGTTGTGGCGTCCAGTTGCCTGCTCAATACCTTTACTTCCTCCGTTTTATTCTCGGTATGCTTTTCAAGAGCCGTCATCAGGCGGACCCTTCCATCCATCACCATCTGTCGATAGATCTTGTCTGTCACTGCTACAAGCTCGTTGGCAACATCGGCAGCCATCTGGCTGTTTTCATCAAACACATGCACCTCTACGGAATTGTACTCGTTTTTGAAAGCCTTATAGTTTTTTTTCAGCTTGCTGATCGCAGCAGCATCCGGGAATTCCACCTTATCCCTGTTGATCTTGTAGTGGTCAACAAGATTGAATTTATCAACGAGATGCTTGATGACCTGGGTTGAGAGCGCGATGGAAACCAAACGGTCAACATCCTGCTTGTTTCCGAAAAGGTCAAACTCGATATCTACTGCCGATTGCGAGTCGAACAGATACGGCCGGTCCGAGAGGGAGAGGTTGGCAGGATAGAACATTGATATTGACTCGTAAGTCGGGGGGAGGATGCTCAGCCCTGGATGCGTGATGATGAAAGTTCCCGCGAGAACAACTGCGCTGATAAGGACGATCGCCCGGAAGCGTTTCTGCACCGCTTCAATAATTGTGATGAGATTAAACTGCTTATCCATTAAGATTTATTAAGGAGTGCAAATGTAGAAAAGAAAAAGGGGTTGAGGGACTAACGGTTCGGGGGTTTGCGAAGGTGGCGAATACGAAGCACAAAACTGTCTGCCAGCACTGCACTTGATACGAAGCACAAATGTTCAATTAACCACTGAACCGCCACTTTCGCTAAGCCCATGTTACAAACAGTTTTACTTTTTAAAAGTTATGCTGTAATAAGCTTCATTGATAAAATCTATCGGTGCATCCGGTGATGTGCTTAACAAGATGGTAAACAACTCGCCAAGCCCGAATTTATTGATGTAATGAACAGTGCCGTAGGTATATTTCTGAGCAAAATCGGTTCTGAAATTATATCCGTAATCGGGTCCTATATTATTAGAAACGGTGAGATCGGAGTTTTCAGTCAGATCGCCTTTGCCGATATACACCTCGTCTGTCCAGATGTAAGGCGATGTGCAGATTATTGACATAATACTACCGAATTTACGCATAAACCATTCTTTGTCTTTGGGACTGTCCTGGTTTTCAGGCACAACAATAAACCTCAGTTCACACGCGTACCCGTTTTTCTCATATTTCATGGCATAATTATAATCCAGTGTCTGGTTTTTGATTATCGGGGTTTCGTGAAAATCTTTAGGATAATGAAATTCAGCACCTGCCTTTTGCAGCAGATCTGAAAAATCTTTGGAAATAGTATCCTGAGCAAATGCGGTAAGTGTTACCATTGATAGAATCGTGATAATTGTTGTTATCATGTTTATTTAGTTAAATTGTTTGTAACATCTCTATAAAACACATGCTTTTGTCAACTTCCATCCTGATAATCAGTTGTCCTATTTAACAAAGGGTATCTATCCTTCCCTAAACCTACCCAAATCCCTTCACATTTTCAATATCCATTACATAACCTCATCCTTTTTTCATTAATTATATTGTAATTTTTCCATCATGATCCACCGGGCTGAGGGTTATTTCGGGGTGAGCGATTACGCGAAGATGTGCAGCGTGTCGCCACGCAATATCCGCGATCGCATCCGCGCGGGCAGCATCCGCTTTGTGAAGCTCGATGGCTTTTGTTTCATCAACGCCATGCAGTCACCGCCCGTTAAGCGCATCAATCCGTCACGGCCGGCACGCCCCAATGGAGCTGCAATTTCACCGTTTTCTTTTGAAGGCCTGCGGGAGGTACGTTCTTTCTCCCGCGGCAAGCGCATCAGCGATGGTGTTCTCTTTGAAGCCATCCTCACAGGCAGGCTCGATGGATATGTTGTGGGCGATAAAGTTTTCGTCAGGCCGGATGAGGCTGAGTAGTATGACCGCAACAGGCACAGCCCGGCTACCTGAAAATTTCTTCCCAACCCGATTCCCTTGAATGAATCGTTCTAAAAAGGTTTTCCATGACGTTTCGGGAAAAGGAATCGTCTTAAAAAAGTTTTTTATGACGTTTCGGAAAAAGCAACCGTCTTAAAAAAGTTTTCCGATACGTTCCGGGAAAAGCAATCGTCTTAAAAAAGTTTTTCATTACGATCATCAGGGTCGAACCGTCATGAAAATATAGTTTATGACGGTTGGGAAGCAGGAAGTGCTTCCGGGAGAGTTACAGGGAGGATTGCAGCTCCCCGGATCACTTATCATTCTGCGAAGGCTCCCGCGTAGCGAAAAATCCAACTGATGAACGAGCGCAGAGACTCTTCGCTATCGCACAGAATGACGCGATTTATGTTATTGCCAATATCTCACAAAAAAAAAGCAGGAGGATTTAGAACTTATGTATCACCTTGATCTGGTGATCGCGCAGGTGTTCCTGGGCGGCTTCGAGGTTTTCGGTGAAGCCTAAAAGGAATCCACCCCCGCCTGAGCCGCAAAGCTTCAGGTAGTAGGTTCCGGTTTCCAATCCTTTTTCCCATGCTTTCCTGAAAAGCTTGGGTATCATCGGGTCGAGGTTTTCGAGGAGGAACTTTGAAACATGGTAGAGGTTCACGAAGAGGTTTTTCGTTTCGCCTTTCAGGAAATCCTTGATGCACTGGTCATTGAACGGGATGTAATGCTCGTTGAACATCGTGAGGAAGTCCTGCTGCTTGCACTTTTCCAAAAACCACTGAACGAGCGGCTGCGTGCGCCCCGGCCTTCCCGTGTCAATAAGGAAAATGGCGCCCTTGCCATCTTTAGTTGCCGGAAGGCTAACCGTGCCGATATTGGTTTTCGATTGAATCAGCAGGGGCAGATCGAGATAACAAATAAGCGGGTCAATCCCTGAGCTTTTGCCGTGATAGAATGATTCCATCTGTGCAAGCGCTTCTTTTAATTTCAGAATATCATCACTCTTTATGGTATCGCGCTCGAATTTATTTTTCGCGTAGCGGTTATAAATGGCGGCTACCAACGCACCCGAACTGCCTACACCGAATCCCTGCGGAATATCCGAATCAAAATATAATCCCTTCTTAATATCCTTTTCCATCTGCTGCGTATCGATTTCAGCAATGAGGGTTCCTTCTTTTTGGAGGCCCTTCAGGTATTTCAGGTATGATTTTAATTGATTCCGGGAGTGCAGCACCTTGTGGTTTTCGTCATCAGTCTTAGCAAAGGCGAGCTTGCCTTTGTAAGAATTATAGGGAATCGAAAGCCCCATTGAATTTTGAATAATACTGTATTCGCCAAATAGCAGGATTTTCGAGTGGTAGGATTGCTCCTCCTGGATGTTTTTCATCATTTCAGCTTTATGGGACCTGTCCCTATGGAATCCGAAATCACTTTTTCGATGCCGCAATTTACCATAAGTTCCTTCTCAATGTATTGACTGATGTCAACTTTTGCAAATTTAGGGTATAGGAGGTGGACGTTCGGACCCGCGTCAATCGTGAAACACACAGGTATTCCGGTGGTTTCGCGAAAAGACTGCACTTTTTTAATGATCTCCACCGTTCCCGGTTCCCAGAGCACCACCGGTGGCGTGGATGCCAGCATCAGGGCATGAAGCGTGAGGGCTTCATTTTCCACTATTTTACAGAAGGAAATGAGGTCGCCTTTTCCTAAAGCAGCCACCAGTTTGTTCAGGTTTTGGGAAGCCTGCCGATAGCGGCTTTGAGCAAATGGGTGGGTGTTCATCAGTTCATGTCCCGCGCGGCTGGAAACCGATTTGCTCCTGCTGCTCACTACTAAAATGTCGTCATGAAAATCATGGAAATTTTTGTGGATTTTGCCCTTAAAAGGCGAGGCAAAACTGTCGCTTGAGCCTTTTATACCCTTGATTTTCCCCCAAGTGACTATCCCTCCATAAACGGAGCGTGAAGCGCTTCCCGATCCGAGCCGGGCAATATGCGATGCCCGGTTAAAGAACTTATCATGAGGTGAAGCTTTGCCTTTCACCTGCTCCTCGAGACTGCAAAGGCACAGAGCCAGGGCGCTCATCCCCGATGCCGAAGAGGCGATGCCTACGGAATGAGGAAAGCTGTTCGCGGAGTGGATCTCGAATAAATATTTCGGGAGAATGGGGA
>CAYOYI010000139.1:0-9453 GCA_964408105.1 uncultured Chitinophagaceae bacterium
AAACGGATCTTTGTCCACGATCTTCTTTTTGATCAAAAGCGAATCATGGATGAGCGATAAGTTGTTTTTTATTTTTAGCGGATTGATTTTTTTGATTTGTTTCCATTGTTTTTGTGAACCGATCAGGCTGTGCTTGATCATTTCCGCAAATCCGCTCAGCACTTCATCATCCGAAAGCGTTGAAAGAAAATCGGGATAAATGAAAACCGCTGCCGGGTCATTAAAAACACCTACCGCATTTTTAATTCCGTCATAATCTATCCCCAGCTTGCCCCCTATAGTTGCGTCAACTTGCGAAAGCAGTGTCGTAGGCACATTGATAAACCGGATTCCCCGCTTGTAAGTCGAAGCGACAAATCCCCCCAGATCACTTACAACTCCTCCGCCAAGATTTATCCAAAGCGTTTCACGGCTGAAGTTTTGCTTTAGCGCAGCAGTCCATAGTTTACGGCAGGTTTCGATTGTCTTGTATTCTTCTCCTGCCGGAATTTCATATATAACGGCCGATTGCAGTTTGGGTATATTTTTAAGCAAGACCGGCAAGCAAAGCCCGCGGGTGTTTTCATCGCACAGAATGACGACCTGCTCAAAAGTTTTTATCAAACGGCCAAACTCCTCAAGCTTACCGGAGAGGTGGATTGTATAGGTCGTTGTGTTTATTATGGCCAAGCTCTGCAAATATAAAGTTTGGCGTATAGGTACTCTGGCATAATTTTAGTCGTTAATTCAGAAAACCTATTTTATGCAAATACCAACCATGCTCCGCACCCTCGCCCTTTTTATGTGCTTTGTTTTTATTCTTTCAGCCTGCAAGAAAAAGGAGGAAATAGACTATAGCCTGCTTGCCGAAGACTCGGCTATCACCGAATCGGTCAGCAATGATGTGTTCAAAGTAGTAGATCACGAGTCGAAGAACGGCCAGTATAAAGATGAAGTTGGAAAAACAACTTTTTCGTACACTTCTTCACTGGACACCTGCGCTATTGTGACGCTGAACACTAATGGTGGAAATTTTCCAATGGACCTCACCATTGATTTTGGAGCGGGTTGCACCGATGCTTATGGAACCGTTAGGAAAGGTAAGATCAAATGTGTTTATACTGGTCCATACACCAATCCGGGGGATTCGGTTATCGTCACCGCTGATGATTATTACGTGAACGGGATCAAAGTTGAAGGAAGCCACATCATAGTAAATGACGGGCGCAACAATGATGGGAACCTGACTTACTCAGTCTATGTTGACGTTACGCTTACAAAGCAAGATGGAGGTATAATAACATGGACATCGCAGCGCACCAATGAATGGACTGAAGGTGAGAGCACAACATGGATTCCATTGGGATGGCTGAGTGTTTGTGATGATGTTTATGAAATAACAGGCTACGGAGCCGGAACAACAAGTGACGGGCATACTTACCGGGTTGATATTACAAGTCCTGTTGTAAAAAAGGTTTGTTGCTACTGGGTGGTGCAGGGCTTCGTGTCTATTCAGGTAGATGGATCGCATGTCGCGGACATTGATTATGGAAACGGCACCTGCGACTATAGCGCCAGCCTTGTTTATGGCGGTAATACCTACGTGATCGTGATACAATAACCCTGAACGGTAGTTAAACATTGCCCATAGCTTTGATTTTCCATATTTCTGTGTTATTTTTCATTAAAAACCGGGCAATATGGGAAAAGGAAAAGACCGTACGTTCAGTGTTTTTCTCGTTGATGACGATCAAAAACATCTCCTGCTATTAAAGGAACATTTGGGAAAACATCTTCCTTACAACGTCAAGATCGAAACTATTACTGACGGCCAGGAATGCCTGAACAGGCTTAGTGAAAATCCTGACATCATTGTGCTTGATTATTATTTCGATGGGGTGAGCGATGATGCACCAAATGGTGTTGAAGTTTTGAAAAAGTTAAAACACGCCCGACCCGAGATTCCTGTAGTAATGATGTCGCACCAGGACAAGCTTGAAGTAGCGGTAACATGTTATGATTTTGGTGTAAAGGACTACATCATCAAGAATGAAACCGCTTTTGCCCGGGCATTATTAGTAGTTCGGAATATAATTCATGAAATAATAAAAGAAGACACCGCCAAAGAATACCGTGAGGGCGTGAAAATAGCTACCATGCTTATTGGAGGCTTCATTGTCATATTAATAGGTGTAATAGTTTATCTGGTGAGAAGCTGAAGTATTCTCTCTCTTAGTTGTTAATAACTTGGGTTACTTCAAAAGCTGCACAGGCTAATTTTAGCAGTTATTATGGAATTTGAAGTAGTCAATTACTTAATTGATTTAAAGAATGCTTTTGTCTTTCAGGGCAAAACATTGGTGCTGAATGGCGTTGACCTTAAAGTAAAAAAAGGAGAATTCGTTTACCTCATCGGGAAGACCGGAAGTGGCAAGAGCAGCCTTATGAAAGCTCTTTACGGTGATCTCGCTCTGCAGCAGGGAGAAGGACAAGTGGTAGGGTTTGATCTGCAAAAGCTGAAACAAAAAGATGTTCCCTACCTGAGAAGGAAGCTCGGTATTGTGTTCCAGGATTTTCAGTTGCTGATGGACCGAACGGTGGCGGATAATCTGATTTTTGCGTTGCGTGCTACCGGATGGAAAGACAAAGCCAAGATCCAGGAGCGGATAAACGATGTGCTCACGCAAGTCGGATTGAGAACAAAAGGATTTCGCTTCCCGCATGAGTTGTCGGGTGGCGAGCAACAGCGTGTGACAATAGCGCGCGCACTGCTGAATAATCCTGAACTGATTCTTGCAGACGAACCAACAGGAAATCTCGACCCCGATACATCTGATGACATTATGCAGCTTCTCCTGAAGCTTAACCGCGAGTTACACACTGCCGTAGTAATGGCAACACACAATTATTACATCATCGAAAAATTTCCATCACGAATTGTTCGCTGTGCTGACGGCAAGCTCATAGAAGAGAATGCTATGAACGTTACAGGCTGAAATTCTTATTCCTTAATTCTCCATCCCAGCGTACCTGACATTCTTTGCAACCACGTTTCTCTTTCCGGAAGCGCAACAAAGTCTTCTTTCAATGCATCAGAGGCATCAATCTTGGGCATTTCATAATTAGATTCCTTCAGAATTCTGAAAACTATCGGCAATGTTTCCACGGGCATATCAATTTCTTTGATGAAGAGGCTCATGAAAATCGACTGGAAAGGGTCGGTAGCGAGGATCACCTTTTCGAAACCATTTCGTTTCGCTATCCGGTATGAGTAGTAAACATTTTCCGTGCTGTGCTCCGCGCGCTCCTCGGTGAAAATATTTTCTTCCTTCACGCCCAAAGCCTTCGCATATTTCGCCATCACCTTGCTTTCCAAGTATGGAGTGTAAACAGCGCTTCCTGAGAAAATGATATTCTTCACTAATTTCTTCTCATATAAATAACAAGCCCACAAAACCCGCGCTTTCATCAGGTCGCTGATGGTATCACCATTATAAGGAATGCCGGGAACGATCGCAGCATCGTAAGGCCCTTCATGTTGTTTTTCTTCAAAAACACGGTCGGGCATTACTTTAAGAAGATAATATGCCGAAGCAAGCGATAGGGGAACAACTATAAGGTGAAAGTAGAGGACTGCTTTAAGAACCCGCTTAAAAATCTTCATACAACTTCTTTTTCCGAAAAAGAAATTCCATGCTTTTTCAATTCAGCGAGCACGGGCTTGTAGATCTCTTTGGTAGTCGGAATAACTACGCCTTTCGTTTCTATCTTTTTCTGCAACACTAATTTAGCAGCAATGGCAACCGGCAGTCCCACTGTTTTCGCCATGGATGTTTTTATTTTATCCTCACCGACAACAACCAGATACGAGTGCATTTCTTTACCTGCACCGTTCATTTCGTAATTGAATTTATGCCACATCACGAGCATGTCTTTGTCATGAGGATCGAGCGTCCATTTATCTTCAAGGATCTTCTGGAGAATTTGAGCGGGGGTAGCATTCTTCAATCCCACTTTTTTGTTTTCAAACACATCAAGCCATTTCATGCGATGCATCTCTTCGGAATCGATGTCCCAATTCATATAGTGTGCAAGTTTCAGCTCGACAGGCGCAATCGGATCATAATATAAAAATGAGTTGATGAATTCGCGATAGGTCATCTCTTCTGTGTTTTCCATTGAGTACGTATCATC
Source organism: uncultured Chitinophagaceae bacterium (assembly GCA_964408105.1). Classification (GTDB taxonomy): domain Bacteria; phylum Bacteroidota; class Bacteroidia; order Chitinophagales; family CAIOSU01; genus BPHB01. The sequence continues at coordinate 4,174 of CAYOYI010000139.1, forward strand.
CGTTGCGCCAAGCTGCACGAAAGCATTCCACGTGCGGCAGAATCCCGGCCTGCGCAATGTGCCGCGATAAATCGTTTTCACTTCCTGGAGGTTGTAAGCATCAAGATACTTCAGCGAATCACGGTTGGCGTAGCCTTCAAAGTATCCATAGCTTGGAATGTTGATCACTTCCGTGCGCCTGAACAAGCGGTGATAGGGAATATACTTATATTTTCCTTCCTGCCTGAATTTCACGATGCCCTGGCCAGCAAGCACAACATTGCGCGGGTTCCATGTGAACTTGTATTTCCACGGGTTGTCCTTCTCGCTTTCGGGCGCAAGCAATCCACCGGTGAAGCTCTCGAATGCAGTCATCTTTCCTCCGTTAGCCCTGATGCGGTCAATCACCTCCATTGCGGACATATGGTCAATGCCCGGGTCAACACCCATCTCATTCAGAAATAACAAACCTCTTTCTCTGGCAGCACTGTCTAACTTCTTCATTTCGTCAGAGACATAAGATGCGGTGATAAGGTTCTTGCTTTCTTCAAGACAAATGAGCGCAACCCGTGGATGAAGAATTGCCGGGAGCATTGATATCACAAGGTCTGCACCGTGAACCAAACTTTTTATTGAATCAGGATTCGTTGCGTCAATCTGTTTCACCTCAAGCCTGCCTGCTTGGGGGAAAAGCTTTCGCACGCTGTCGGGAAACTGGTCACCGATCACCACCTTCCAGTCTTCCGCTTCCGCATCAGCAAGCAACTGCCCGATGAGCACACTGCTTGATTTTCCGGCACCGAGAATGAGTATAGTTTTCATTACTTAGTTAGCTTTGATTCCGCAAACGGACGGCAAACAAAGCTAATCATGAATAATCTTGAAATTCAAACGGTGGTGAAGGTATATGCCGAAGACGAATTGCCCGCTGATGAGCGCGAGGCGCTGCAGGGCTCCGTTGACGCGCTCGCGCAGGCGTATGCCCCTTACTCCAATTTCAGGGTAGGAGCGGCTTTGAAGCTTGCTGACGGCAAGATCATCACCGGCAGCAACCAGGAGAATGCCAGCTTCCCGCTCGGGCTTTGTGCCGAGCGTGTGGCGCTTGCCAGCAAGTCGGCTATCGCTGCGCAGCAAAAGATCACGGCCATCGCAGTGTCGGTTGATGCTGATAACAATGAATCGCTCGTTTCGCCCTGCGGCATGTGCCGGCAGGCGCTGCTCGAGGCCGAGCTGCGGCAGAATGCCCCGATAAAGGTCATTATGGCCGGCCCCGACAATACTGTTTACGTGGTTGACTCTGTGAAGCAACTGCTGCCGCTGGCTTTCAGCTCGCGGAATTTGTGAGTGAAAAAAGATTGTAGCTTGATTTTTAAAGAGGTATCAAAAACCTTTTATCGAATAACTTGTTTATCATTGTTTTCATGAAAAATTCCAAATGATGAAAAAGTCTTTGTTTCTATTAGTGGTAGCTGTGTCCGGCTGGCTCGGCTCTGATGCCCAGATGGTTTCCTATGTATTGCAGCAAAGCCTGACCAAAGAACAATTAGACAGCACACTGTCAGCCACCGGCTTTTCATTGCCTGTACCTCCGCAGTATGATATTGAGGTGTACCAGGTGATCTATAAAACGCCCTACAAACACATTGACTCATTGGTGAATGCTTCGGGGATCGTGGTATTTCCGAAAAACAATCCCTGCCCGAGTGCGCTTGGTTGTTATGCGCACGGCTCATTCAGCAAGCGGGTAGAAGTGCCCAGCTATGAAGGGCCTGAACGCCCGATCGGGCTTTTTTTTGCAGGCATCGGTGGGGTAGTGGCAGCAATGCCTGATGAACTGGGGTTGGGTGACAGTGATAGTACCATCATCATACATCCTTACATCAATGCTTTTCATTCTGGCCATGCTTCGGTGAATCTTATGCGTGCAGCACGCCAGCTCGCGGATACGTTAGGAATTTCGCTTAGCGGGGAAGTGGCACTCACCGGGTATTCTCAGGGCGGATACACTACCATGGCCACCAACAAACTTATCCAGGAGAATTTTTCAGGCGAATTCAATGTAGTGGTCAGCGCGCCCATGTCTGGGCCGTATGATCTGAATGTAACGATGGTAGAAGTGATGCTGGATACTGCGCCTTATTCCGTTCCAAGCTATTTGCCCTATCTCTTGCTTGGCTATCACTCCGTGTATGAATCGCTTCGACAGAGATATCCTACACCCTCAGATGTTTTCAAAAGTCCCTATGACACTGTTTTGCCTCCGCTTTATTACAGCAAGAATTATTGGCTCGGTTACATCGATAATTTTTGTGCCCCTGTTCCCAGGGATATGATTAAAGATTCCGTCTTGCAGGATTTTATTAATGACTCGAATCATCCGTTGAGGCAAATCCTTGCTGAAAATGACCTGTTGGGATGGACACCACAGAATCCTGTTAAAATACATTACTGCACAGGCGATGAACAAGTGAACCCGCTTAATGCCGTTCGGGCAGATTCAGCGTGGCGTGCCAATGGCGCTCCGGATATCCAGATTCAGGATTTCGGCAACAAGACCCATGGCGGATGTGTGCAGCCTGCGCTTTCCTCCGCAGCCTTCTTTATGCTGAGTAAACTCACTCCCTGTAATAGTACGGGTATTGCTGCGAGAAATGAATTTGCATTTGAATTGTTTCCGAATCCGTCATCCGGGCAGTCCACGATTACAAAACCGAAAGGCGCATGTGACCTTAACATTTACAATTTGAACGGTCAGCGTATTTTCAGCCAGAGGTTGATTGAATCTTCTGAGCAAATTGACATCAAAACTTTGCCATCCGGATTTTATATTCTGGAGTTGCGCGACCAAAAAGGCTTTTCCGCAAAAAAGGGTTTAGTTCGTAATTAACAGATGCAACCAGTATAAGCTACTATTGACTTAAAGCATCCTTTTGTTCCCTGAATGGCGGACCCCCTCTAACTTCAGGTAAAGTATCTTTGAAACATGAGCTCAGGAAAATCCAAGGTCATCATCCACATGATTTATAGCCTCTATGGCTTCATAGCCAAAGAAGACGGGAGCGTCACGTGGCTTCAATCAAGACCTCACTGTTTACAAAGACGCAGTGTGGAATTGTGGTATGAAATAATAACTCAATAACCTAATACCCAATCAGCTTAATTTTATCCTCATGGAAACAATCACCACCTCGTCAGCTATCGAACTGGAAGAGCGTTATGGCTCACACAATTATCATCCGTTGCCGGTTGTTCTGAAAAAAGGCAAAGGCGTGTATGTGTGGGATGTGGAGGGAAAGAAGTATTATGATTTTCTTTCAGCTTATTCGGCAGTGAGCCAGGGGCATTGCCATCCGAAGATATTGAGAGCGCTGCATGAGCAGGCCGATACGCTCACGCTCACTTCGCGGGCTTTTCATAATGACGCGCTGGGTGAGTTTGAGAAATATGCGTGCGAATATTTCGGATATGACCGTGTGCTGCCGATGAATACCGGTGTGGAAGCGGTGGAAACGGCCATCAAGCTGGCGCGCAAGTGGGGCTACGAGAAAAAGGCCATCGCGAAGAATGAGGCGAAGCTGATCTTTTGTGAGAATAATTTTCACGGCAGAACGACCACCGTGATCTCAGCCTCTACGGATGCAGATTCAAGGAACAACTTCGGTCCGTACATGCCGGGATTAGTGGTGATACCTTATAATGACCTGCCCGCTTTGCAGGAGGCATTGAAAGATAACACCGTGGCGGGTTTCATTGTTGAGCCTATACAGGGGGAAGCGGGTGTTTTCGTGCCGGATGATGGTTACCTGAAAGGTGCGCATGACTTGTGCAGGCAGGCGAATGTTCTGTTTATTGCTGACGAAATTCAAACCGGTTTGGGCAGAACAGGAAAGCTGTTGTGCTGTGATCATGAAGATGTGAAGCCTGATATCCTTATTCTTGGAAAGGCATTGGGTGGGGGAGTGTTGCCGGTATCGGCAGTACTCGCGAACGATGAAATCATGCTCACGCTGAAGCCCGGGCAGCATGGGTCAACCTTTGGTGGAAATCCGCTTGCTTGTAAGGTAGCCATTGCTTCATTAGAGGTGATTAAGGAAGAGGGCCTTGCGGAGAATGCATTTGAATTAGGTGAAATTTTCAGGGAGGAATTAAGGAAGCTGCAAAGTCCGCTGATACAGGATGTGCGGGGGAAGGGATTGCTGAATGCGATTACTATTACGAATGAAAACGCTGCGTGGGACCTGTGTCTCAAACTGATGGATAATGGCTTGCTTGCAAAGCCCACTCACGGAGATAAGATAAGGTTTGCCCCTCCGCTGGTCATTAACGAGATACAGTTGGAAGAGTGCATTGATATTATCAGGGATACCCTGGAAGAGTTCCGGGCGTAGATTACGGTTTTTTGCCTCACCCTGAAGTGCTTCGCTTTCTGTCCCTCTCCTATTGGAGATGGAGTAATGTTGTGTCATTAAAGTATAGTCAATTGCTTCTTTGGTTTGGTTTTGCCAATCCCGATTTTATTATATTTGCCAACGCTTTTAGAAGGAGTTGGTTTGAAGTGAAGGAAAATTTAATTTCTAAAAAGCGGGAGTAGCTCAGCTGGTAGAGCACGACCTTGCCAAGGTCGGGGTCGCGGGTCCGAGTCCCGTCTCCCGCTCAGTTTTCGGTTAGTTTGTTCTTAAAGTATTTCGCACTTCGTTTTCCCAGATGCTGAGCATGTTCGCCATGTGATGTTCAGTCGTTATGCCGTTTCTTTCGGCAAATCCTTCTTCAATATTCCATTTCTTGTCTGCAAATTGTTCAATGGCTCTTTGCCATTCCATCGGTTCAAATGAATGGACAATTATTCCTTCACTTTTTCCAACCAGCTCTGATGCTCCTGTTTTGTTTGAAATGATCACCGGAGTGCCACACATCAGGCTTTCGCTAACTATTTGTCCATACGGTTCATAGAGAGCCGGATGAATGAGTGCGTCCACCGCTGAGTAAAGCTTTTGCATTTCGGGGATGAATCCCAGAAAGGTGATGTTGCCGGGAAGCGCGGTTTTCACTTTTGCTCCTGCCACATAAAGATGTACTGGTGAATCCTTCAGTTTTTCAAAGACATTAATAAGGAGCGGCAATCCTTTTCGAATGTGGCCAGACGACACGAACAGGAAATTTTTTTTCTTTGGACCAATACCAAACTCATGCTGTAACTGCTCTCTCTGAGGTCGATGGTTGAAGTTGAAAATCTTCGGGTCGGATGGGGGATATAGGGTCTTTACTTTTCGTTCGTTTACTTCATGAAGATTTACAACTTCA
>CAYOYI010000140.1:0-9443 GCA_964408105.1 uncultured Chitinophagaceae bacterium
ATTTTGAGTTTTTTTACCCTCAAAATGTGTCAAGCTATTTCAGGAAGGGACACCCTGATCCGCCTGAGGGGGGCGGAGTGTTGGTAGGGTAAAGTGACACACAAACAACGCTAACCCCGTCAGGGGTGGAATGTTTTGGCACATAAATGACTCAAGGGACATTAGGGACGGCAGGATGATTACCGGATTTTGCCTGTGCAAAAAAGTCAAAAGACTTTTGCCGGTATCTGTGCTTCCAAGTCTGGCAGTGCTTTGGCTGGGGCGGGAAGACTTGGAAGAACGCGACACTAAGGACGGCAGGATGCTTTTGGAAATTGCCTGCGCAAGAAAAGTCAAAAGACTTTTGCCGGTATCTGTGCTTCCAAGTCTGGCAGTGCTTTTGGCTGAGGCAAGAAGACTTGGAAGAACGCGGATCTGGCAAATGATGAAAGTGGAGATGGTTGGTACGAGCCTATTTGGTATCATGAATTAGTGAATGACTCCAAACTATATCAAGAATATTTACTGAGAACAGAAAACTAAAACGCCACATAACAGGCGTTCAAAGAAAAGCGGGGTGAAAATCGTAAATTGAAGTTCAGAAACCCGCGTGAAGTTCATCGGCAGGGAAAGTGAACCGCCCGCTCGCCCCGCCTTTCTTTGCACGCGGAAACGTTAGGCACAATAATGAGAACCGCAGTTTACATATTAGCAATGACAATTTTAACATTGATTGCTTGTAATGAATCACAGCTAAAGGTAATTGAGCCAGACCGGACAACCAATGATTCAACTTTCAATGCAACAAGAGTTGAGAACAAAAGCGAGAGAACAATCCCTGTTACAAGGGAACAATTAATTGCTCAAATAAAACGAGATACATTTTTGCTTGGCTTCAAATATGGAATGAACTCCGAGGAACTTAGTAACCATTTAGATTCTCTTGTAAATGAGAATATTCTAAAGATGAATGAGGACGAAAACCTTTCTGGCATCATCACAATTCATGACCACGGTGCATATAAATTTACGTTTTCACCTTTTCTCCAAAATGACATTATATATGGAGCAGGATATAGTTTGTCTTATCCAGAAGTTTCAATACAACTTAACTATTCCAACTGGACTGATTTCTTAGATAGACAATTTGGATCGCATATAGAGAAAACACTAGAATCTGTTGGGGATATAAAACAGTGGCTGCTCAACAACATTCAAATATCATTATGGATTTACAACGATGAATTGTCCTTAGAATTTCGGAACTCGAAATTGGAAGAATCTCTACTTGCAGATAACATTCCAATAAAAATATACATAAATAAAGAAGGAAAAATCATAGTAAATGGAGAGGAAATCAGTGTAGGAAAAATTGATAAAGAATTGGAAATCTTAAAACGTACAAATCCCTGGGTTGATTTTGCAAGAAACACTGAGTCAAAATATACCTCAGAGGTAAGTGATAAGGTTTTGGAATTGGTTATGAAACATCAATTTACATTTAGGCTTTATACGGACGAAACATTTACCGCACAGACAACACAATTGAATTAAATAACTGTGCCTAACAAACGTGCAGCTATGAAAAAAGGTAAGTGAACCGGATAAAGAGCGATGTGATGACTCGAAGTTACATATTTCCTCCTTTTCTTTCTAAAACCTGTTACTCGATGCTACTATTAGTAATCGGCATACGCGGGTAATCCTGATCGGTCGCCACTGTTCTGCCCGCGTTGCCGTCACATGTCCCTTTTAAGTAAACAAGATTGGGGGCACATGCTAATTAATGAGTAATCGTCCGCCTGAGGCGAGACGCCACAACGACTGTTCTGTGTCTCCCCCGAGTATCGGTGGAGAAGTTCCCGCTTATTAATACAACAACTCAGGTTTCCATTGAGCGATGATGTAGAGCAGGCTGAAGCCGGTGAGAAAAATGATACCCGAATAGCTGAGTATCTGCATCCACCTTCCGGGCACAGCCTCACTGCTGAGATATTTTTTCCCCACCAAGCGAAAGTTGACGATGGCGATCACCGGAGCAATGAGGAAGGAGATGCTCGTGGCAAGGTCAACCAGGGCTTTCATCTTGCTGCCAAACAGGGAAATGATAAGGTAAGAACCGACCGCCAGCACGAGCAGAGAGATGATATACACCTTTCTGTCTTTCAGCATGAGCGCTGCTTTTTCCTCGGAGAAGAAAAGTAATTCGGAAGTGCGCTCGAGCGCACGGGCATAACCGTCAAACACCCCGATAGACGTACCGAACATAATGGAAAATGCAGCAGTGGCGATAATGAAGTAGCTCCATTGCCCCATGGTGGTGGTGTAGAGCTTTACCACTTCATTGGCAAACAGCGCGCTACTGTCCGGCATCTTTTGTCCCGTGCCGAACATGATGTAAGCGCCCAGCGTCACAAAGCAGATCGAGAGGACAGCAGATACCCAGTAGCCGAGGTTGAATTCAAAAAGCGTTTCTTTCAGGGAAGGCTTGTATCCGGTTTGATTGATACGTTCGAGCGTCCACAGGCTGTTCCATGTGGAGAGGTCAACGGCAGTGGGCATCCAACCCATCAGGGCGATGATGAAAGCAATGCCAACACCATCCCAGATCTTTGGTGGCTGAAAGCCTGCCACATGTTCAACGGGGCCGTTTACCAATGCGATGATAAAGGCGGCAATGGTAGAAAGCAACAGTGCCGTGCCGATTATCTTAATCAGCCCATCCAGCGCGCTGAACCGGCCGATGATGAGGATGCCGAGGCAAATGAGAAACAACAGGGTGGTAGCCAGCAGCGGATGACCGGGAAATGTGGCGGATATCCCGAAAAGGTTATCGAGAAATCCCGCAGTGACCGCGCCAACTGCAGCGGTGACAAAAAACATAGAGCCCACGGTGATGATGAAATAAAGCGCGAGCATCCACGTGCCGATCTTCTTGTAGCCATCAATGATGCTGGTGCCGGTGGCATTGGCATAGCGCGAGCCATATTCGAAGAACGGATATTTGAAGAGATTTGCGAGGATGACCGCCCACAAAAGAGCAAAGCCGTGGTCAGCTCCGGCACGGGTGGACTGAACAAGGTGAGAAACGCCAATGGCTGTGGATGCGAACAATATTCCCGGGCCGAGGGTCTTGATGAAAGCATTCATTTTGTTCATCAGCGTCAGGAATTTTCTTTGCTCATAGTGAATACCTTCATTGAGCAGGAAGCAATGAGATTTTCATTTTGAAACACTTCACCTTTGATGATGGTCACTCCGAAAACAATATCCTCAATCGTGATGCGCGTATTGATCCCGGTTCCGGCTTTCGGCAAAGAAATGATCTCAAGCGATTTCACATCACCGATGAATCCTTTTGGAGGTTCGGTTTTATTTATCAGACAATCATAGCCCATTCGCAAAGCTGCGCTTTGGGCGATATTTTCGATCAGGCCGGCTTCTGAAAAGTTTTCATTTTCGCAGAGCACATTATCAGGTTCGATTTGAAAGCTTGTTTCAGTAACTTTTTCATTGGATGAGATCAACGCGCTCACCATTACAAAAGGGGGCTTTTGGGGAAGCAGCTCAATTACTTTTTGTTTGTCGCTGATGAGCATGGTGAGTCAGTGATGGCGCTGATGAGTATTTGATATTACAGATGAAAAGTCAATTGCCGGACGGTCTATAATTTTCACAATATTGGAGTTTTCGGTTATAATAAGAAACTGATTGACCGCAATATTTTCAAAATTCTGTAAAGAACGTTTACCGGGCCATTGAATGGTGATTGATTTTACCTTCGTAGCATCGCCAAGCCCGATATGGATTTGCAAAGGATTAGCGCCAAAGCTTCCGCCCGAAGAAACGGTGCGGTGAAAATGCTGTTCTTGTCCATTTGTGCCTGAAGCAACTACGTTTATTCTGGCTCCAACACCGTTTTTGTTTGATTCAACTCCTTGTAGTTTTATTGAGATCCAGGAGTTGCCGTGGCCCGGATTTTCGAACAGCACGTTTGGAAAAACATCACCTTGGTACATTCCACCCATCACGGCATAAATATCCTGGTCTCCATCATTGTCAATATCAGCAAAGCTGATGCCGTGCCCTTTTTGAATGTGACCGAATCCGCCTGAAAAGGAAACATCTTCAAAGAAGCGCCCGCCTGCATTTCTGAACATCCTGTTCGGAATGATGGATTCGTAATTAGGAGTGCCGGTGCCGATGTAGAAATCAAGAAACCCATCATTATCAAGATCGCCAAAATTGCACCCCATCGCAAACAGCACTTTGTGAAGCTGCATTTCCTTTGCAATATTTGAAAAGGTACCGTCACCGTTATTTTTGTACAGAGCTGGACCTTGGGTTCCTACTGCCATGCCGAGCATTTCTTTGACAAACTCCTGTGATGCGCTGGACGACCATTCTCCGTTTCTCATCTTATCATAGCCTCCGACAAACCGCATATCAAAATCTCCAACAAAAATATCTTCCCATCCGTCATTGTTGAAGTCGAACGACATGACCGGGAAACTGAACTTAGGCCCGTTTATACCGGCTTCAGACGAGACATCGGTAAATTTCCAATCGTCTTTAGAACTTCCGCCTTCATTTTTAAAAAGCTTATTGTCGCTTCCCAAAACAGAGATAAATAAATCAGGAAGGCCGTCATTGTTGTAGTCAGTCCATGTGGCGCCTTTCACAATAGCTGAAACTGAAAGTCCAACCTTTGCAGCTACGTTCGTGAATGTTCCGTCAGCATTGTTAAGATATAATTCACTCAAGTTTTCGCTGAAGCCTCTTTCTGAAAAATCGGATCGCTCATTGCCGATGAAAAGATCAAGCCATCCATCAAGATTAAAGTCAGCCCAGCAGGCTACCTGTGTAGAATGGTATGATAGCAGACCTGATTCGATAGTAACATCTTCAAACGCTCCTCTGCCTAAATTCTTGATCAAAGAGTTTGGGTATTGACCCGCAGGCCCCAGCCATGCTCCGCGCGGAACAAAAAAGTCAAGCAGGCCATCATTATTATAATCTACTTGCATGAGGTTTAGCCCTCCGGTTAATCCCGTAAGCCCTGCCAGGGTTGATTTGTCAATGAAATCCCCCTTACCTGAATTTTCAAAATATCTTAAGTGAACCGCAAGTCCTGCTGAGGAAACCATCAGATCAAAATATCCATCATTATTGAAGTCATCTATAATGACACTGCCGGACAGATCGTTAACATCTAATCCGAGTTTGCCGGCAATATCCGTGAACCCGGGAAACTTTCTGATTTCATTTTTGGAATAATTGTCGTGCAGAGGAACGAGTAAATTTTTTGGAACATAATGGGGATATTGTCCAAGCGCCATGCAGGCGACATTCAGCAGCCAGCGGCTGGTCAGATCTTCAGGATATGCTTCGCAGATCATGGTTAAGTATCTTAAGGATCGTTCAGCGCCATCTTTATTAAGGTGTTCTGCATTCTTTGCAAATGGCACGATGCAGGACTGGGCATTATGATTCATCAGGCAATTGTACTGTTCTCCTTTGCGGAGATAGGCGAGTGCCAGAAATCTGAGATATTCTGCATTTGAGGGAGTTATATCATTCAAACTAATACCATTGTTCTGGACCAGAGATTCCATTTCCTTGATAGATTCTTCAGTACTTCCTGCAAGCAATAGGGTATAAGCAATTTCTTTCGATGAATCACGTTTTGCTTTTTTACTTAGCCAGCTTAGTTTTTTGAAAAGCTTTTTTATTTTGCTTTTTTCATTCATCAGGAAGAAAGGATGTGAAAGAACATCCTCGGATGATATCTTTTCCTGCAAAATTTCTATCATTTTTCTGGTGCCTTTCGGCAAACGTTCCAAGTCAATTCCCTTTGTAATATCGATTCTGCTGGTGAAAAATAAGTCACTGCCTGCAACAACTAAAGCGGTTCCTGCCAAAGCCAGTAAGAGTAGGGCGATCAGCGGTTTCTTAAGTCTGTTCATTAAGTTAAATGGTGCAGGGATGTTAAAATAAAAGGTGTGAAAATTCCAGTACTAAGGCATTAGCAGAATTACGCCCAAAAATCGTGATAATTGAACCAATGGTGGGGATATTGCAGCACCATTTTCTCAAACGTGTCAACATACTCCTGCATGTTTTGTCTCAAAGCGGCATCGTCTTTTGATTTTGGAAAAATCTTTACAGGGCTGCCAAACAAGTGATAGTGTGTATCGGTTTCCTTTATTCCAAAAACGTAGGAAACGGGAACGCCAAAGGTAGAGGCAAGAATAAACGGGCCAACCGGAAATTGAGCTTCCCTGCCAAGGAAGTTGAAACGCAGCGTTCTGTTACCGGAAAGAAAACGATCAGCGTGCATGCAGATCAGTTCCCCATTTGCCAGCGCATCACCGATCTGGTAGATGTGAGACATGTCGTTCTTTATCACAATCACTTTTACAACACGCCCGCCCGTTACATTTTCGAGATAATCTTTTATCTGGGCATGTTCCGCATCCAGCAGAAGAATATTGATCGGGACATTGAACTTGTTCAGGAAATGTCCGGGAATCTCCCAGTTGCCGATATGGCCGCTGATGAGAATGCCGCCTTTGCCGCCCTGAATGATCTTCACTAAGTTTTCTTCTCCGTCAAAATCATAGGTGAATTTATTGGGGATGTTTGCCATCACCACTACTTTGTCAATAATGTTTTGTCCAAGCCGGTAATAGTTCTTGTAAATGCTGATTACAGATTTGAATCGGCTAAATCCAAGGCGGTGACGATAGAGGCAGTAGATGTTTTTTGACGATTCAAAAAGAGTGAGGAAATAGTAAAATGAAATAATTCTTAAGAGTAAGTAAGCCGGTTTCACCCCGAAATTGCGGAGCACAATAACGAAGATTGAATAGCCCAGTTTATTTCCCTTGGACTTGCCTTCCCAGGAAGACATCAGTTGTTTACGGTTGGATTGATTCTGTTTAGGACGTAATCGTAGAAATCGTTGAACGTGGCAATGCCAGCGAAGTCTTCAGGTTTCACTTTGAAGCCAAAATTGCTTTCGATGATCACCACAAGGTCAACGTAGTCGAGGCTGTCGAGTTGGAGGGTTTCTTTGAGGGAAGCATCCGGGGAGATCACATCAGCTTCCACCTCGAATTCTTCGACCAAAAAATCATTGATCTTATTGACGACTTCCTCTCTGTTCATGCGGCAAATTTAATCATTCCATTTACGTACCACAAGGGTGGAATTTGTGCCTCCAAACCCAAATGAGTTGGAGAGAAAGGTATTGATTTTCTTTTCCATCGTTTTTGCCGCAATATTCAATTTAGCAGAGTCTTCATCGGGGTTTGCAAAGTTGATGTTAGGAGCCACGAAGGAATTTTGCATCATGAGCATTGAATAAACAATTTCACTTGCTCCGGCCATCCAGCATTCATGGCCGGTCATGGATTTAGTCGAACTAACCGGGCACATATTGTCTCCAAAGACCTGGTAAATCGCACGCGCCTCGCTGGCATCTCCCTGAGGGGTGGAAGTGGCATGAGCATTTACATAATCGATTTCCGTTGACTTCACGCCTGCATCATTTAACGCCATCTGAAGTGATCTTGCAGGTCCTTCCACACTCGGATTTGAGATATGACTTCCGTTGGACGAGAAACCATAGCCAATCACTTCGGCAAGAATGGGAGCTCCTCTTTTTTTAGCAGATTCCTCACTTTCAACGATCACCGTTGCGGCACCGCCACTGGGAACCAGTCCATCCCGATCCCGGTCGAACGGGCGGGAAGCTGCCGTAGGATCATTTTCTCTCACGGAGAATGCTCCAAGCGCATCAAAATTCCCCATTGAGTAGATGTTAGTTTCCTGCGCTCCGCCACAAATAACGCAGTTCTGATAACCGTGTTTAATAAGGAAGTAAGCGAGGCCGATAGCGTGGGAGCCACTGGCACAAGCAGCGCTTACTGTGAAGTTTATCCCCTTTAATTTGAAAATCGTTGCGAGGTTCATGTTTACTGTAGAATTCAGCGTTTGAAATACAGAACCTGAGCCTGCATGGACAGTGCTCTTTTTCTCCCGCATGATATCAACCGCTTCAATCACTGATTGTGCTGAGGTATCATTCCCGTAGATGATACCAACTTCATTTCTATCAATGAAGTCTTGCTCAAGCTTCGCGTTTTTTAATGCTTCTACCGTTGCAACGTAGGCATACTCTCCTTCCTCAGGAAGCATCATCCTTGCGCGCCTGTCAAGCACTCCTTTTAGTTGCGGTCGTTGAACCACACCACTCAGCGCTGAACGGTATCCGAATTCTTTTCTTTCCGGGATAAAGGCAATACCTGACTTACCCTTGTACAGAGCGTCTTTTACTTCATCCAGGTTTTTGCCGAGACACGAATAAATTCCCAAACCGCTTATGACTACGCGCCTCATAGGTTTCGCATATTGTTAGTAATCACTTCCGAAGTTGCCTCACCCTGAAGCGCTTCGCTTTCTGTCCCTCTCCCACGGGAGAGGGAATAGGAAGGAAAATGCAGTGCGTTCATGTGTAGAGTCCTCCGTTAATGTTGATCACTTCGCCTGTAATATAAGATGCGCCTGGTGAGGCAAGGAATGCAACCGCTTCAGCTACTTCTTCAGGATTCCCAAATCGCTGCATGGGTATCAAAGCCCTGAACATTTTCTCATCAACATCCGCGGTCATGTCGGTTTTGATAAAACCGGGCGCCACAGCATTCACCGTTATATTTCTTCTTCCGATTTCTTGGGCCAATGCTTTTGTTGCTCCAATCACTCCGGCTTTCGCTGCGGAATAATTGGTTTGCCCCGGAAGGCCTTTAATCCCTGAAAGTGAAACCACGTTTACTATCCTCCCATAACGATTTGCGAGCATACCCTGAACGATCGTTTTTGTAACATAGTAGAAGCTGTCCAGGTTAGTTTGCATTACCTCCTTCCAATCATTGGCGGGCATCATCATCATCAGGTTATCTTTCCGGATGCCGGCATTGTTTACCAAAACTTCAATGGTCTTATCATTATTGGCTTCAATCCATTTGCCCAGAATATTTTCCACTTCACCGGCATTCCCAATATCAAATTGTAACAATTCCCCTTCGACATTGTTTTCCTTTACCAGTGTCAATGTTTTTTCTGCTTCTGCCTTATTCTTTTGGTAGTTGACGAGGATATTGTAACCGGCCTTGGCAAGCCTTTGGCAGATTGCTCTGCCTATTCCCCGCGATCCCCCTGTCACCAATGCGTACTTCAACTTTCAGAATGTTGTTGCTTTCAATAAGAAGATTTCTTTCCGCTCAAACTTTTGCGACTGAAGCGGTCTCAGTTTTGTATTCCGGATGGACATTGATCCGATTATTTTTCAAATAATCTCTTGTTTTGCGAATTTCTTCATAGCGCGGAACATCAGCCTTTTTTGTGCTGACGATATTCTGGATTCCCTGATAGAATTTTTTCAGAGGTGAAGACAACTTGTT
>CAYOYI010000141.1:0-456 GCA_964408105.1 uncultured Chitinophagaceae bacterium
ATGACTACATTTTCTTTTGCGCGAAAGACGACTTCTCAGGCGCGCACGTATTCGCCAAAACTTACCGCCAGCACCAGGAGAATGCAAGAAAGTTTCAACGGGCGTTGAATGAGAGGAATATTAAGAGCTGATAAAATTTACCGTATTGAAACCCTGGCCCGTTGCTCAACTGTTCAACGTCTGCTTTGGCGATAGCTGGATTGAGGGTTGCAGTGAGACCAATGGTAAATTTTTAACCCCTTACAGATCGACTACCTCATCAACAGCAGCTTCTTATTTTGGATTATGATTTCATCGGTTGTCAAGGGATAGAAACACATTCCGTTTGTGAGGGGTATGCATCAAGCCTTTCCGTCATTGTTCCAGTGTCCGCTCAGGGGTCCATTCTCAGGGAGTATCCTGTTGGGAAAAAAATTGGATTTGGCGCTAATAAATGAGGACGAAAAGTACAAGGCA
>CAYOYI010000141.1:466-9406 GCA_964408105.1 uncultured Chitinophagaceae bacterium
GCAAACGCCTTCCGATTGCCAGGAGGAAGTCAATGTTTTTTGGGTATTGGGTTATAAACTATTAATACGAATAATCACAGTCATGTAATACTCAGAAGCAAATGAAGTTAAAAACTCATGTCTTGACATCATATGTTACGTTATTGCTGGACGAGCAATAACTTCCGGTTCTCAATCATTCCCGATTCGGTGATAATCCGGTAGAAATACATTCCTTCGGCTAAATCACGGGATTGGAAGTTGATCTGATACTTATAATCCTTATCAGCGAGTCCCTCGAACAATGTTGCAATCCTTCTTCCATCTATGCTCACCAATTCAAAGCGGACACGTTCAGAAGTTTTAATGCTGAACTCAAGCATTACGTTGTCGCTGAATGGGTTCGGGTAAGCATTCAGAAAAGGCTTGTTTGATTCAGCTTCATCAGTTCTTAATTCATTGCTTGCTCTCTTGGAAGAGTTGCATGGATTTCCAGGAACCAAAGTTGCAACAAGTGCGCTTCCGCCTCCACTTTGCCCATCATGATAATTGCTGGTGTGCGGATCACCAAACCAGAGGAATGAGTTTCCGCCAGTGAATTCTATCTTCTGAATATGAATTTCAAATGGATTCGCACCATTGCTATACGGAATTTCTATAAAGGAAATAGAGGCGAAATTGAATCCGCTGAATGCACTGAGAGGAATGCATATCGTTGCCCAGTTAGTAGCAGGCACCGAAATATAATTACCCAGGACAGCAATAGCGCTTGTCGAACCTTGCGGATGTATCTCGATCTTACTCCATTCAGGGATTCCACCCACCGCTCTCAAAGTGATACACATTTGGTTGTTGTTACCGGCAATTACGTTTTGCTTGGGAGAAAACAAATTGTTAGAGTAGCCAAGTTTCAGCTTTCTCCAACTCTTGGCCGGGTTCACAACTTTTAGGTATGAAGGCTCATTGCCTCCGCCTCCCTGATGCTGGCAGGTATTCTGCTGGCACACGTCAACAGTGCAAGGATCGTTGTCGTTGCAATCGCTGTTCACAACACAGCAACCGCTGATCTGGCTGTTCTGGCAGCCTGATTGCGTGTTGCAATTGTCAATGGTGCAGACATTGCCATCATCGCAGGAAATCGGATCATGGTGAATGCCTTGTGCGTTGCAGTAGTCGTTAGTACATGCGTTGTCGTCATTAACATTTACAGGAGTATTAACGCAACTTCCGCTTGCGCACACATCATTTGTGCATGGATTGTTGTCATTGCAGTTCTCGTTGGTAGTACATTGTGGTGCGCATGGAACCTGCGTTCCAAGAACGAGCAATGAAATCGTTTTTGGTACACCGGCAGTTCCCGTACCGCTTGAGCCGGAATACGGGGTAGCCGTGATAATGTATGGAGTGGGACTGGGTGTGACATTCCAACTGTAATAATCTGGAGGTGCGTCACCAGCTAATGAGTAAGGCGCTGAGTTCTCAGTTTTAAAATTGCTGTTTGCATTCACTTTGAACTTTACGCTGCCCACCGGCTCAACACAAAGATTAGCCCTGATGTTGATGTTTGGAGTACATGAGAGTTTAACAGTATCAATTGTATTCAGAGTTCGTATATCAGTGTCTGTTGCTGCATTTACAAGAGTAAACGAAACTACTTCAAGCGAACAAGGCTGGCAGATATTTACGTATGTGCATCCGCTGGCTGGGTTGCATCCATCGTTGGTACATGCATCCCCATCGTTGCATACAACCGGAATGGTGAAACAGCCATTGACTGAATTGCAGCCGTCATTGGTGCATGCATTTCCATCATTGCAAACCAGAGGTGCGCCAGAAGTGCATGAACCGCCAGAACAAACATCGTTCACCGTACACGCGTTGCCATCACTACACGATGCGGTGTTATTAGTATAAGTGCAATTACCGGTAGCCGGATCGCATCCATCATTGGTACAGACGTTACCATCGCTGCAATTCTTCGGAGTGCCCGCAGTACATGAACCACCGGAGCAAACATCATTGAGCGTACAAGCATTCCCATCATCGCAGGAATTGGTGTTATTGGAGTAAGTGCAATTACCGGTAGCCGGGTCGCATCCATCATTGGTACAGACATTACCATCGCTGCAATTCTTCGGAGTGCCCGCAGTACATGAACCACCGGCACAGATGTCATTCAGCGTGCAAGCATTGCCATCATCACATGGATTGCTGTTATTGGTATAGTCACAACTTCCATCAGACGGATCGCAAGCATCGTCAGTGCATGGCTTTTGATCGTCACAATCTACCCCTTCACAAGGATCAATACATATTGGATCTATAGTTCCGGGAACACACACGCCACCAGCACATTGGTCATTGAGCGTACAGGCATCACCATCGTTGCATGGATTGGTGTTATTGGAATAGGTACAATTTCCAGTTGCTGGATCGCAGCCATCCGTAGTACAAGCAATACCATCACTGCAATTTTTTGGAGTTCCAGGTACGCATGAGCCACCGGAACAAATGTCATTGAGAGTACAGGCATTACCATCATCACACGAATTGGTGTTATCGGAGTAAGTGCAATTTCCAGTTGCGGGATCACAACCGTCATTGGTACAAACATTACCATCGCTGCAATTCTTCGGAGTTCCCGCAGTACATGAACCACCGGAGCAAATATCATTAAGCGTGCAGGCGTTTCCATCATCACATGAATTGGTGTTATTGGAGTAAGTGCAATTTCCAGTTGCGGGATCGCAACCGTCATTGGTACAAACATTACCATCGCTGCAATTCTTCGGAGTTCCCGGGATGCATGAACCACCGGAGCAAATGTCATTGAGCGTGCAGGCATTACCATCGTCACACGAATTGGTGTTATTGGAGTAAGTGCAATTTCCAGTTGCGGGATCGCAACCATCAGTAGTACAGACATTGCCATCGCTACAATTCTTTGGAGTTCCCGCTACGCATGAGCCACCGGAACAGATGTCATTCAGCGTGCAAGCATTGCCATCATCACATGGATTGCTGTTATTAGTATAATCGCAACTTCCGTCAGACGGATCACAAGCATCGTCAGTACATGCATTGTCATCGTTACAATCTACCCCTTCACAAGGATCAATACATATTGGATCTATAGTTCCGGGTACACACACTCCATCATCACAAGCATCATCAAGTGTACAGGCATCACCATCGCTGCATGAATTGGTGTTATTGGAGTAAGTGCAATTTCCAGTTGCAGGATCGCAGCCATCGGTAGTACAAACATTACCATCACTGCAATTCTTTGGAGTTCCCGGAATGCATGAGCCACCGGAGCAAATATCATTGAGCGTACAGGCATTACCATCATCACACGAATTGGTGTTGTTGGAGTAAGTGCAATTTCCAGTTGCGGGATCGCAGCCATCGGTAGTACAAACATTACCATCACTGCAATTCTTTGGAGTTCCCGGGATGCATGAGCCGCCAGAGCAAATGTCATTTAGTGTGCAGGCATTACCATCATCACATGAATTGGTGTTATTGGTGTAAGTGCAATTTCCTGTAGCCGGATCGCAGCCATCAGTAGTACAAACATTACCATCACTGCAATTCTTTGGAGTTCCCGGGATGCATGAGCCGCCAGAGCAAATGTCATTTAGTGTGCAGGCATTCCCATCATCGCACGAATTGGTGTTGTTGGAGTAAGTGCAATTTCCGGTAGCGGGGTCGCAGCCGTCATCGGTGCAGACATTACCATCACTGCAATTCTTAGGAGTTCCCGGAGTGCACGAACCACCGGAGCAAACATCATTGAGCGTACAAGCATTTCCATCATCACACGAATTGGTGTTGTTGGAGTAAGTGCAATTTCCGGTAGCGGGGTCGCAGCCGTCATCGGTGCAGACATTACCATCACTGCAATTCTTTGGAGTTCCCGGAATGCACGAGCCGCTCGAGCAAATGTCACTCAGCGTACAGGCATTGTCATCACTGCATGAAACGGTATTATTAGTGTAAGTGCAATTACCTGTGGCAGGGACGCAGTTGTCATTGGTGCATACATTGCCATCGCTGCAATTCTTTGGAGTTCCTGGTATGCATGAGCCACCGGAGCAAATATCATTTAGAGTACAGGCATTGTCATCACTGCATGAAACGGTATTATTAGTGTAAGTGCAATTTCCCGTTGCCGGATCACAACTGTCATCAGTGCAGACATTGCCATCACTGCAATTCTTTGGAGTTCCCGGGAGGCATGAACCACCGGTGCAAATGTCGTTCAGCGTACAGGCATTTTCATCACGGCATGAAGCGGTATTATTGCTGTAGGAGCAATTTCCCGTTGCCGGATCGCAACTATCATCAGTACAAACATTACCATCGCTGCAATTTTTTGGAGTTCCCGGGATACATGAGCCACCAGAGCAGATGTCATTCAGCGTGCAGGCGTTGTCATCGCTGCACGAGTTTGAATTGTCATTTGTATAAACACATCCCTGAGTTTCATCGCACACATCATCGGAGCAGGGGTTATTATCATCGCACACTAAAGCAGATCCGGGAATACAGGCACCTTCATCGCACACATCAGGATTGGTGCATGCATCATCATCAGAACAAATATTGGAGTCATCGTTTGTGTAGCTGCAGCCGGTTGCGGGTAAACAAATATCATCGGTGCAGGAATTGTTATCGTTACACACAACAGGGGCTCCTGTACATGTACCACCATTGCAAACATCGGGAGCCGTGCAAGCATTTCCATCATTGCAGGAGTTTGAATTGTCATTGGTATAAACGCACCCTGTTGCAGGACTACAAGCATCATCTGTACAGGGGTTGTTATCATTACACACGACTGAAAACGTTCCGGGCATGCAAACTCCATTTTGGCAGAAATCCGGAATAGTGCAGGCGTTATTATCGGAGCAGATGTTCGAATTGTCGTTCGTGTAAACGCAGCCGGAAGCAGGACTGCACGCATCGTCAGTACAGGGATTGTTGTCATTACACGTTAAAGGGGGTCCCGGCTGACATCCAAGCACAGGATCGCAAGTTTCAGAGCCGTTACAAACGTTACCATCATTACAGAGTGAGCTGTTCGGGGTGTTTGCACATCCGCTTGCGGCATTGCACACATCGTTAGTGCAGCTTATGTTGTCGTTGCAAAGGGCGTTACTTGGCGAATGGAAACAATTTCCGGCTATACAAAAATCAACAGTACAGGAAATATTATCGCTGCAATCCGGGAATGAAACAGTAACCGCTGCTTCATCATCTTCTTGAACAGTTCCGGCAAAGTTGCTCGGCTCGGAATCACTGTCCTCAACATTGCTATAAGTGACTTCAGCTACATTCAGGAAATTCCCATTCAGATTTACAACCGCTGTTACCTGAATGGTCTTTGATTGAGTATAAAGCAACGAGCCAACATTCCATGTGAGCGTGCCATTTGAATAAGTAGTGGCTGCTCCTCCATTGTCGCTTATGTAGGTATATCCGTTTGGAATATATTCTTTTACAATTACTGTATCTGCGTCTGCATATCCGTCATTGGTAATGGTGATGGTGAAAACGACCGTTTCATCAGCACAGGCTACTGTTGGAGAAACGCTCTTTGCTAATCTTAAATCGGCACGGCAGATCAGGCTGCCGATTTCAGTAAGGCTGCTTTCAAGCGTTGCGGAAGTAGCAATAGAATAATCAGCGTCAATAAAGTTTGGCTCAGGGTTTGGAAATTTAACCGGACCGGAAATCGCCTGTACGTTGGCTTCAGGCAAGTTTGGATTCGGAAATCCTACCACAAATATTTTGGAACCCTGAAGCTTCACAGTGTTTGCAGCCGCTGTAGCTTCAGCCAAAGCCGTTGCCACATTTTGCGGGCTTGTGCCAGTCACGGCAACTCCGCTTCCATTAATATACGCTGTCGGCAAGCCGTCTGTAAAAAACAGAACCCAATCTGCCACTTCCTCATTGGCATTAATATCCTGAACAAGCATGAGAGCCGCTTCCCAGTTGGTGAATCGCTGGGTGCTGTTGGTATAATCTTCAGGGTCAAAATGGAAATTATCAATTGATGTGTTGTTGTCATTTATGTAATCCGTGAAATAGCCGATAGTGGAAGCATCTACAGTTTGGTAAACTACATCACCATTCACGACCCCTCTGCGCGCATTCGTGTTAAACTCCACAATGGCAACTTTGGCTTCGGTACCGATCAGCGCATTCAGCAAGCCAATTGATCCTGCACGAACTTCAGCAGTTACGCCAATAGTGCCTTGCCCGAAACCGTCAATTGACCCGGATTCATCCAGTACGAAGATGATATTTGGCGGACATCCTCGATTTGGAGAATTGGTGGTATCACAGGTTGAAAAGTCATGAATGCAATCGTCATTTGCACAATCATCAACGGTACAATCAAAACCATCTTCACAATCCCTTGGAGTGTATAAGCACTGTCCATCTGCCGGATTGCAAGCCTCAAAAGTGCAAAGATCAAAATCGTTGCAGTCAATAGGGACATAGATGCAGGCTCCACCGGGTAGTCTGCATACATCCTCCGTACACAGATCGTCATCAAAGCACTTTGGCGGATACACACACTGCCCGTTTTCGCAGAAGTTATTGGTACATATATCGCCATCATCGCAGCCAGTCGGAGGACCAGGCGCACAGCCGGTCACAGGGTGACAGGTTTCTATACCGTTGCATGCATCACCGTCATCACACGCAATTGGAGTGAAAACGCAATTAACTCCAACAAGCGTGTCTGTTGTACATACGTTATTATCATCGCATGTATTGGTGCAAACTCCATCTTCGCATATATCAACGGTTTGCGGATTGCCGTCATCACAGCTAATTGGTGGATTTGTGCAGCCGGTAGCAGGATCACAACTATCAGCAGTACAGGGATTATTATCATTACAATCTATAACTGTGTTGACGCATTGGCCGCCTTGAAATACGTCAAGGGTGCATGCATTTCCATCATCACATCCGCAGGCAGCGGGACTGACCGTCACCGTGACCGTAGCTTCATCATCTTCCAGCGGTGCTCCATTGTAATTATTTGGATCAGAATCATTATCCGGCAGGTTGCTTGCGGTTACTTCCGCAACGTTCATATAGTTTCCGGAAGGATTAACCATTGCCGTAATTTTCAAAGTAGCAGATTGGCTGTTGTTCAGATTGCCTACATTCCAGGTGATCGTGCCGGCTGAAAAGCTTGTTGATACTCCTCCGTCATCGTTTACATATGTGAATCCATTCGGCAAATAGTCTTTAACCTGAACCCCGGTGGCATTTTCTAATCCATCATTTGTGACAATAACCGTGAATTCAACTGTTTGTCCGGAGCAAGCAAAGTCATCGTCAACTGATTTTGATAAACGAAGATCTGCGCGGCAAATAAGATTTGCAATGGAGGTGAGATCATTGACGAGGGTGGCCGAACTTGAAATAGTATAATCGGCTTTTGTAAAATCCCCCTGAGGAATCGGGTATTGATCGCTACCGGAAATGGCCTGTACGTTGGCGACCGGTAAACTTGTATTTGGTAATCCTAAAACAAAAACATGCGAGCCTTGTCCTTTTACGATGTTAGCTGCTGCAGCAGCTTCAGCCAATGCCTGCGCCTCGTTACCGGTGGTAACACCACCGGTACCGTTAGTATAAGCATTGGGCATTCCATCCGTAAAGAAGATTACCAGGTTAGCAAGGATCGGCCCGTTGTTTAGTGTCTGAATTTGCTGGAAGGCTGCTTCCCAGTTGGTGTAATAATCTGTGGTGCTGTAATCTTCCGGGTCATAGTGATCTGTATTTGCACCTGCAACATCAGTCGCAGCGCTTATATAGTTGTTGAAGTTGGCAACATAAGCAGCGTTCACGGTTTGATAACCGGCTACTCCTCCGATCAAGGCCTGTCTTGCATTAGAATTGAACTCTATTACTGCAAGCCTGATACTGTTTGAACTGTTCAAAATTGTGGCGAGCGAGTTAGCCGCAGAACGAACCTGCGCGCTGATATCAACTACACCGCCTCCGCCTTGTCCCGATATTGATCCTGATTCATCCAAAACGAAAATAATATCGAGAGGGCAGGAGGTCACCAGATCAGGATTACATCCGATCGGTGAAGCAAGAGTTGTGGTCGTGGTTGTGGTTGCTCCCGTATTGTCGGTAACGGTAACCGTGTAGGTGCCGGCTCCAAGTCCGGTAATAGTGTTGGAGGTTGCTGAAGTATTGTTAGTGTTACTTCCATTTGACCAGGCATAGCTGTAGTCAGCAGTTCCGTTAGAAACTGTTGCGGTAACGGAACCTGTGTTGCCGCTGCAAGATGGATTGTTGGCTGAAGTAATACTGATTGATATCCCACAGCCACCTGATAAATTTGTAAACGCAGAACTGGACGGAATGTCGGCAGGATAATTTACGCCTGTACCGGTTCCATCTTCGTTATTCCAGTTTGTCGCTTCGTTGGTAATTGCCGTGATGCAGTCGGCTTTGTTTGCGCAGCCAAATCCTGCATCCATCACCGCCTGGTCAACATCGTCATCAATACCATCAAAACTTACAAAGAACCCATTAAGAATTGCAGGAGGAGCGTTGCTGCTGTTATCGCTGATAAACGCGGTCAGCCATGTGGTAGGACTTCTTAAGGCGCCTTCATAGGCATAAATTTCTTCATCGCTATCTGCTAAACTCCAGTCGCCATTCTCAACAGCCGACCCGTGAGAAGCTATTAACGCGCATCCGCTGTTACCGCCACTGATCTGCACTACCGTTCCTGCCGGAAGACAGATATTGGTAGTCCAGGTAATATCGCCTTCACCGGTTCCGAATGATGATCCGTTCCATTCTTCTTCTGTGAAATATATAGTTGTTCCTCCGGGAATTCCCGCGAGTGCAACGAATGCAAAGCCCTCGTCACAAGCACCTGTTGCAGTTCCATCACCGTTGAACCCAACGAAC
>CAYOYI010000142.1:0-9361 GCA_964408105.1 uncultured Chitinophagaceae bacterium
GAAAATAATCGGCACTATTTACATTTATATCCCAGCCTATAGCTTGGTACAATTGGCCTACCCCTGATGGGCAAGCCACAGTATCTTCAAAGCTTGGGTTCGGTACTAAGTTCTGAGAGAAAACACTTTCATGCCACAAACAAAAAACTCCGGCCTCTATTAAAAGCAGAAGACATACTTTTTTTAAAATGCATCTCCCCATAATGGATACACCAATATAATGCTTAACCTCACGTTTCCGCCCGAAAACTTTGCTGATTTGTAGCTTTGGGTGCATGAGGGGAAATCCATTTTCCGGTAAGAGCGTCTTTATTCTGCTTGCTCTTTTTCTTGTCTCGGTTTTAGTGCGTATTCCCACGCTCAACCGCCCCCTCTCCAAACACCATGAATTCTGCACGGCAATCGCGTTAAGGGTTTTGCAGGTCTGGGATGAAGGAGGCATTGCCAAATATGGCTTCAATCCTGCTATGAATTATGAGAATGCTGCGGACAAGTTCATCAACAACTTTGCAAGCGGCAGCGGTAAGATGATGGATGAGCAGGGTAACTACTACTATGTCTCTCATCCCCCGTTTGCCTACTATCTCCCGTACTTGGTTTTTAAAATCCTGAACATCAAACCGGATGTATTGCCGATTGAGATATTCAATCTTGTCATTCATTTGCTGTGCGCTTTTGGTGTGTACCTCATCCTGATGAACCTGCTTCCCAAAGAGGCTGAAGAAAAAATTTCTATTGCTGCCCTTGCCGGATATTCTGCATATCTGTTTAGTCCCGGCCCGCTTTGGTTCCACTCGAACATCTACATGTCAGATATGCTGGTGCAGTTGTTTTTTATTTACGGAGTTTTTTTCGCACTGAAATTATTTACCGACACAACTCTAAAGTGGTTGATCTTGTTTGGATTCACTTTGTTTCTTATGGTTTACACCTCATGGCTGGGCGTCTTTTTTGGAGCGGTTGCCTTTGTAACGATGTTGATCAAAACACAAGGAAGCCGTCTGGGTGTTAATATTGCAATAACTACCGTCATCAGCATTGCGGCAGCTTTATTGCTCACCGCATTTCAATATTCTGAAATAGCAGGATGGGAGATCTTATATGAAGAGTGGTTCTGCCGTTTCAACTTCCGGACGGGATTAGATTCTATTGCTCAATCACCGGTAAATCTTTTGGGGGCAGCAGTCACCATATTCTTTAATTATCTCACCAGCTACCTGCCTTTGCTTGCAGTTATCTTGTTATTGTTCCTCTATTATCGGAGTAAAGTGACAGAGTTACTAAGGTTGCCCATGATTAAATTCTTTTTGCTGATTGCGCTTGGCCCCATTGTTCTCTTACATATTTTCCTGTCTAACTATTCCGGACACGATTTCACTACCTTATATGCAGGACTTGCATTCAGCGTTTTGCTTGGAGTTTTCCTGTTTGTTCCTTTATCACTGAATAAGTACGGGATGGCTTACAGTAACCTGCTCACAGTTTTGGTGTTCGGTGTTCTTCAATATTATTTTATCAATCGGCCCGGAGAAATTTCACAAAGCGGTGAGAAATATTCCTTTAACAAGGAAATTGGCGAGTCAATAAAGGAACTGGTTTCAGATGATGAAGTTGTCTTTATAAGGAAACGCGATCCGAAGGTTCAAATTCTGCCGGAGGTAATTTTTTATTCGGGCAGAAACATTAAACAGTTTGTTGCGGAAGCTGACGTAGAAGATTTTCTGGAACAAACGGGATCATCGAAAGGTGTGATAATTGGCTTTGCAGGGGATGGAACTGCGAAAGTGGAAAAAAGAATACAGCTTGATTAGCTTCTCGTTAGCTTTTCAATCATTTCAGAATGCTGCGGATAAAGCTTTGAAAGCTCTTCTCTTTTGGCAAGTTCGAAATCCTTGAAATCAAATCCGGGTGCCATCGTGCAACCCGCGAGACAAAAACTTCCGGCATCAATTGGCAGCGCTGCAAACCAATGGTTGGCCGGAATCACCTGCTGAAGGTTTTCTCCCCTTTTGTAATCATCACCCAAAACCTTTGTGATTAATGTGCCTTCCGGAAGTATCACATGAATGTTCAGTGCACATCCATCGTAAAAATGCCAGACCTCGTCAGATTTTAATTTATGGAAGGCTGAAAAATCTCTTCCCTTCAAAAGGAAATAAATCGATGTTGAGAAATTCCTGCTGCCGAAATATGCCTTTAGTCCGGAAGCGGGAATCGAACCCGCAGAACGGTATGACTCGCGAAAGTATCCCCCCTCGGGATGAGATTGTAAGCTCAGTTCTTTTATCCAATGATCTGCTGTGCGTTTCATAAACAAAAAGACCTTCAGAAGTTTTAATCCTGAAGGTCTTTCAAAGTTCGTTTTTTAAAACGCTATTTCAGCTTAATGACTTTAATTACACTAGAGATTTCATCGGATGTGAGCCTGATGAAATAAATTCCTTCGGGCAAATTCCGGTCATCCCATCTAATAGAATGCTTTCCTGCACCCATAGTTTCTTCTGCCAAGGTGCTCAGCAACCTGCCGTCAATATCCAGAACATCCACTTTGATTTTTTCGGAGTTAGCAAGGACAAATTTTATCAGCGTAGAATTATTGAATGGATTTGGCACTGTTTCCAAATTAAATAACGAACCACGCGGATCATTTACGCCCGGGCAAATTTCTACTTTGACAATGCTCACTGAAGTATCCACATCACCATAATAATCCCATGCAACTACGGCCACTTTATAGTTGCCGACATCAGCGGCAGCCGGAGTCCATGAAACCGTTGCGCTTCCAACTCCCGTACTGTTTAGTGTTGCCGCAGATACAGGAGTATAGAGAGAATCACCATCTTCATCGTAGACATAAATTCCAAGCAGAATGGTATCCGGTTTTGTAAATGTTAAGTCCGCATCGGTGGCGGTGATGGTCTGGGTCAGCAACTCTCCAACGCATGCTGTAACCGTATCCGGGAAAGTGGAACTTAATACAGGAGCATTGTTCTGATTCTCTATGAAAATATCCACCTCATACAGCCACGGGGTCATGAAATCATTAGGATTATCGCTTATCACCTGGAAGATCGCTTTGTGATAACCATTTTGCTTCAATCCCGGTGTCCAGGAGAAAGTGTAGAATGTGGTGTCAGGAGTCATAGTTGGAGTGAATAGCGCTCCTGTCGGAATTTGTACTGGAATCATTTGCGGTACTCCTGTCATCCATCTTGACATCGGTGGAAATGGCGGTACTGGTGAAGGGAAGAATCCTGTCCACGCTACCAGGTGCTTGGTCATGGGCTGACCGATCACTCCTTCCCACGGGCTGCTGTCAATAGAATCTATAACACCATGTGCGGCAACGTGTGCTCCCAAAGTATCCACTATCGGGTCGTCAAACGAACGCAGATCCATTGTAAATTCTTCTTCATTGTAAAGACCTGCCGGATCATAAGACACTTTGATCTTGTATCGCGCCCACCTTCTGCCCTCCTGCGATGGGTCGCATTGCCAACCCTGCGCGCAAATCCTTAACCACACTTTATCTTTTTTATTCTCAAGATCCATAGGCGTGCCGTCATTGGGTTCCGGGACCACATTGGGCGGAGGTCCTCCACCAACAACAGGGCCAAATGGCAATGGAATTCCACCATCGAATTCAAAACCAACATTGATATTGGTGACAGGAACATTGCCGCAGTTCTTGATACCGAGCCAGAAATATTTGTTCTGATTGCATTTTATGTAAACTACTTTCGGATGTATCAGCTCTACGCATTTCTCCGGAGGGGGAGGCATTCCGGGCCCCGGCCCTCCGCCAGGAAATCCCGGCCATCCGGGCCAACCCGGCCACCCGGGCCATCCAGGCCAACCAGGTCCGCCTGGCCATCCCGGCCCACCTGGGCCACCAGGACCTCCGGGGCCGCCCGGTCCTCCGGGACCACCTCCGCCAAATGTGTAACGCCAGTCTTCGGTCTCACCGGTGGTGAAAAGATTGCTGGTAGCAGCGGTATGGTATCCTGAGCCAACGGGAGTGCTTGTGAGTGTTACTCTAAGCCAAACCGGGAACAGCAACAGATTGCTTCCGAACCCAAACCAGTCAGAAACATAGCCGATTGTAGTATCAGCAGGAACTTTCACGCTTTTGTTTTTTACCACCCAGTTCGGATCACTCAGGTCATCGAAATCAAAATCATCATCAACGTCAATTGCGACATTGACATAAATATTTTGATTGGGATTGTGTGAAGCACTGGTAGTGATCGGAACGGTCGCTTTGCAGGCCGCAGGTATTCCAAGCAGCATCACAAACAAAAACGGTTGCCCGTCATCAGAGTCGGCATTGGTCAGTAAAGCGTCTGTCTCTGTAGTTGGTACAGTTGACCCAGGAAGCCCAAGCCAGTAGGTTGTGGTGCCGGCAGCCGTATGGCGCGGGCCGTTGCTTGCGCTGAGCGTTGGAAAATTGAACCCGCCTCCATCGGGTGCATCACCGTAATCTGCAGTTTGGGAGTTTACATCTTGCTGAAGAATGAATAGAAAACTTGCCAGCAGGAGAATGTTAGCTTTCATTGGACGATTATTTTGGTGAAGAAAAATCTCTCCGTCTTTCTTTAGTAAGAAAGTTAATGTAAAAGTCAGAACTATCCAAGTAATGGAAAATTTAATTTATCCACCACCAGGAATAAAAATGTATAAGGTTAGATGTGCTCCTCGATCCAGCTCTTCAAAAGGGCAAGCACCTCATTGCGGCACAGATCGTTGTGGGTTTCGTGATAAGCTCCGTCAAATAATTTATAGGTGACATCACCCTGCGCTCTTCCTGCGAGCTCTTTCGAGGCCTGATGGGAAGTTAATTGATCACCGCTGCCGTGAAAAATCAAAAGCGGTGTTTCAATTTCCTGTGCATTATCCAAAGCCCACAATCCGGCATCATAAACAGAAGTGAACATCATCGCTGTGATACGGTCATGCACCAAAGGGTCGTCTTCATATTTTTTTACTTCTTCGGGAATTCTGGAGATAGTCTTGGTATCTAATTCCGTTGATTGGCTGAAGGCCGGGTATATCTTTTTCATCCACCTGCCGAGCTTCACTTTTATTGCAGGGGGTTCGAAGGCAAGCCTGATCCACGGGCTCGAAACGATCAGTCCGCTTAAAACCGGTTTTTTGCGAATAGTATAATTCAAAACAAGATTTCCTCCCATGCTATGGCCGTAGAGGATCAGCGGAATTTCCGGAAACAACTCTCTTCCTTTATAGATCAGGTTTTCAACACCCTGGAGTAAATGATCATAAGAAGGGGTATGGCCTCTTTTGCCGTCTGATTTCCCGTGACCGCGCTGGTCATAAGCCACCAACGCAATATCATGCTTCACCAGGTATTCGCCAACATGCGCATACCGCTCGCAATGCTCTCCCATGCCATGTACAAGGCACACCACTCCCTTTACATCATTATCGGGAGCCCAGTATTTTCCGTAAATATTAAGATCATCAATAGAGCGCCATTGGAACTCGTCTGTATTCATTAATTGCGGGTTAAGTGGGTCTGTTTAAACAAATATAGAAATTTAGCCTGCATGTTTAAATCATTATCTTTGACCCTCCTGCCGATTAAATAACTCAACAATGAAACGATTTCTGAAAATGCTGGGATCTGTCATTTTAATATTTGCGGTTATAGGCGCGCTTTACGTTGGGGGTAATATGCTTTATGGCACACTCACCGATTATAAGCCGGCAGCATCGGAGAAGGTTGACATTGAAAATGCCGTAAACCGCAGTCCTCAGGATAGTGTTTATTCATTTTTGATCTGGAACATAGGTTACGGTGGTTTGGGGGATAAAGAGGATTTTTTCTTTGACGGAGGAAAGCTTGTTCGTCCAGAGAGGGAACGGGTTGAATCTAATGTAAAGGGTGTTGTTTCCGAAATAGCTGCCAATGCGGATGCCGATTTTATTTTAATTCAGGAAGCTGACAAAAATTCAAAAAGAAGTTACAACACTAATGAGGTGAAGGCTATGGCTGAGGTATTACCGAATCATGCATATTCCTACGCTATCAATTATTTGGTGAATTATGTTCCCGCACCACTGGATAAACCGTGGAATGCGTTAGGCAAAGTGGATGCCGGACTTGTAACTTATTCAAAGTTTCAGCCTGTTGAAG
The DNA here is from genome assembly GCA_964408105.1 of uncultured Chitinophagaceae bacterium. Taxonomy (GTDB): domain Bacteria; phylum Bacteroidota; class Bacteroidia; order Chitinophagales; family CAIOSU01; genus BPHB01. Next base: position 6,155 of record CAYOYI010000142.1, read on the forward strand.
CCAGACGATATTCTTTGCCCGGTGAATTTGGCTGGCCAAAAAAAGTGTTCTGGTTGGATAGATGCTTGCTGGTGTTCCGATATGATTTAGTCAATGGGAAACAACTCGTTGTTATCAATCAGCACATGGAAGCTTATGATGAAGGCGGAACTGTAAAAAAACAACAAATGGCTTTTCTGAAAGAGCTGCTTTTGGAAGAATACAATAAGGGAAATTACATTGTGGTGGGTGGAGACTGGAATCAATGTCCTCCGGATTTTGACTATCAGCATTTTGGAAAAGATGAAGACGGATCCTATGTACAGTTGAATGTTCCATCAGATTATCTTCCCGGATGGACTTGGGCATTTGATCAAACGGTTGCTACCAATCGCAAACTCGCCACGCCTTATAAGAAAGGAAAGACATTCGTGACGCTCATCGATTTTTATCTCGTATCTCCCAATGTGGAATTGCTGGAAGTGAGCGGCATCAACCTCGGCTTCCGGCATTCAGATCACCAGCCGGTGAGGATGAAGGTATCCTTGCGATAAGTTTAAAATCACAAAATATGGTTGAGTTCAGAACATATAAACTCTCTGAAGTAAACTTTGACGTTAATTCTCTTGTCGACAGGACCGAACCGCGCAAGGTATTGATCTGCACTCCTGAATATTTCGATATCGTTGACGTGAAGAACGTCCACATGGAGGGCAAGGTGGGAAAGCTGGACAAAAAATTAGCGGTAAAACAATGGGAAGATTTACGGGGAGTTTACCTTAAATGGAGAGAGAGGGGGATTCTTGCCGATGTGCTTGAAATAAAAGGGATAGAAGGATTGGAGGATATGGTGTTCACCGCCAATCAGTCTTTTCCATGGGTAGTTGACGGGAAGAATACTGTGGTAATGAGCAAGATGAAGCATCCCAACCGCCAAAAGGAAGTATCATACTTCAAGCAGTTGTACAAGCAAAGGGGTTATCGCATTATGGAGTTGAGCGGAGAAACGCATTTTGAAGGGATGGGAGATCTGATACCGCATTATGGAAAAAATCTGCTTTATGGTGGCTACGGTCATCGTACGGATGCAAAAGCCTACGAAGAAATTTCACAAATGCTTAAAGTGCCAATAGTGCTGTTGCATTTGGAAGACCCGAGGTTCTATCATCTAGACACCTGCTTTATTCCGGTTGATGAAAACACAGTGCTGCTTACTCCTGCCGCTTTTAGCAAGGAAGATTTGCAGGGTTTGAAAAAGTTATTCGCCAATGTGGTTGAGATACCTGATGAAGAAGCGGATAAATTCTTTGCCCTGAATGCACATCTCATTAATGATAAAAAATCAGGAAAAAAAGTAGCCGTTTTACAGAAGGGACCGACAGCCATGAAAAGAAAATTAATTGACCTGGGATTTGAAGTGGAAGAAATTGATACTTCGGAGTACATTAAATCGGGAGGGAGTTGTTTCTGTATGAAAATGATGTTCTATTAAAATGTCCAAGGGCTTCAAAATATCATCTGAAATAAAAAACCTGCGAAAGGTAATTATCCATCATCCCGATGATGGTATTGAGATCGTTACACCAAGCAAAGCGCTGGAATTTTTATATGATGACATCGTTTTTCTGCCGAAAATGCAGGAGGAGCATGCCATATTCGAGCAGATACTGAATATTTTTCTTGGTGAAGAAAATGTATTCGACACGCAGGACTTGTTGAAAGAAGTTTTGCTAAGTAGTGAAGAAGCAAAGGCTGAAGTTGTTGACCTGGTTTGCAAGCTGGAGAAATGTTCCGCATCAGTCCGCGAAAAATTAAGAAGGCTCACGGCCGATCAGTTGGTTTACACCTTATATACAGGAGTGTTGGTTCAGGACAACAAATATCTTTTTTCACCGCTGCCCAATTATGTTTTCACCAGAGATATTGGAGCTGTAGTTAATGACCATATTATAATATGCAATGCACGTAAAAAGGCAAGAAGCAGGGAAAGCGTTCTTACAAGCACCATCATAAACTATCATCCCTTATTTGCTGATTTTGTTAAAAATGATAAGGTGATTGATCTCACCCAAGAGGAAGATGATGTTAAAATTGAAGGTGGCGATATTATGGTTTATGACAAAAACCATCTGATGATCGGATGCAGTTCCCGCACTTCGTCAAGGGCAATTGATTTCCTGGTGGAGAAGCTTTTCAAGAAAAACGTGGTGAACAATGTCATAAGAATTGACATCCCCAAGAAGCGCGCCTCTATGCATATTGATACGATCTTCACCCAGATTTCTAAAAATGAATTTGTGGTATTTGCGCCATTGGTATTTAAGGAAAAGCGGCTCAAAATACATCACTATAAAAAAAGGTCGAGGGAAGCGATCAGCTATCCTACATTGCGGGATTTTTTTCTTGAGGTGAATGCCAATACGGATTTTATTCTTTGCGGTAATGGCAAGCGACCTTATGATGAACGCGAACAATGGACTGACGGGTGTAATTTATTAGCTGTAAAAAATGGCGTTGCCTTAGCGTATAACCGCAATACTCATACTGCAGAAGCTTTTCGGGAAAAGGACTACAATGTTGTTGATGCCGAGATTTTCATCAAAGCCTATGAGAAAGGAATCGTAATTCCCGATAAACTGGAGCGCACCATTATCAGCATTCCTTCCACCGAACTATCACGCGCTCGTGGTGGCCCCCATTGCATGAGCTTCCCAATTGAGCGAAGCTGATTCGATTAATTTGTTACTTTGGACTGCAACTACCTCAATTAATATCCTTCAATAATGAAAGCATTTCAACTCGTTCGTTTTGGTAAAGCTTCTGAATCATTCCGATTAAAAGAACTACCCGATCTTCAACCGAAACCGCACGAAGCGGTTATTGATGTAGAGGCGTTCGGATTAAATTTTGCTGATGTCATGGCCCGGCTTGGGTTCTATCAAGACTGCCCGCCACTTCCTGCCGTGATTGGTTACGATGTTGTTGGGAGAATTTCAAAAACCGGAAGCGATGTAAAAAACTTAAAAGCAGGACAACGTGTGGTAGCGTTTACCCGTTTCGGTGGATATTCTACACAAGTTGTAACCGACCATCGCGGGGTCACAGTGATTTCTGAATCACTGGATGCAGGAATTGCATCTGCCCTTGCCACCCAATATTGCACAGCTTATTATGCTGCTGAAGAGATGATCCGTCTTCACGAAGGAGATCATGTTTTAGTGCAGGCTG
>CAYOYI010000143.1:0-9359 GCA_964408105.1 uncultured Chitinophagaceae bacterium
TAATCGGATGATTGGTTAATTGGTTGTTCGGTAAATGGACTAATAACCCCGCTCACACCTCCCGGAAGCGCTGCGCTTTCTGCCCTCCTCAAGGAGGGACATTAATAAAACGATCGACTATTCAAGGGATAATAATCAACTAAAAACATTTTTGGCACGGTGTTGGAACAGTAGGTGGAAAAAGGAGGTTACCATGAAACCCAGAATTTTACTCTCAGCAATTTTCGCAATAGCAATAGTAGGAACGGCAATAGCCGGCCATGTTTCCACTTCGCTTGATTTACGAATGTTCAATAATGCCCCTATAAAGGTCATAGTTGACGGTGTTCAATATGGAAGTGCAGCTACACATCAGGAAGTTTTCAACCTTACACCCGGTAAGCATCAACTGAAAGTTTTTGCTTTAAGTGGCGCTTTCGGATGGCACAAGCAGTGGGTGCTGGCTTATCGCGGTCCGGTGGAGATCTATCACGGATATTCCACCCGCGCTTTTGTTGACCGATATAGTAATCTGGTGATTGAAAATTATGAAGTGTTGCTGCTCCCTCCAGCGCCACCGGCCCCGTGTCACACCGGCAATCTTCAAACTTCATTGACGCTATTAATTGACAAACCAAAGCCGCAGCCTCCTGTTCATTGCGACAACGGCTGGAATCCTCAGGGCTACGTTCATCCGATGAACCAGGGAGACTTCCACCAGTTGCTGAATGTGATTGATTCAAAATCGTTTGAGAGCACTAAAGTTTCTATCGCAGCACAAGCCATCGGAGACAACTACTTCACTTCAGCGCAGGTGAGCCAATTGGTTGGGCTGTTCACTTTTGAATCTTCCAGGCTTGAGGTAGCGAAAATGGCTTACAACAAAGTGGTTGACCCGGAAAAATTTTACATCGTGTATGACGCTTTCACTTTCGAGAGCAGCATCAGGGATCTGCAGGCCCACCTGACACGATAACCTTTAAGGGCAGAGGGGAGAAAGGGAGTTCTCGATATGAGGGCTTCCTTTCTCTTTTTTTGGGAGATGAGAAATTGTAATCACCACAAGAAGGTTTCTCTGCTTTTTATCAGTAAAAATTCACTTTCCGGTTCACCTTTCCCAGGTCGGTTTCAATCGTCACGATATGCAAAGCGGAACCTCTGGCGGCATGATGCGATGAATGGTTTTTGTTTGCCAATCTCCATAGCCGCAGCTATCGCTGAAAGTTCTGATTGAAATCATGCCGCCTTCTCCATTTTTGGAAATTACAGTGATGGAATTTGAATTGGAGCTTGCCTGCGGGTAAAATCCGCTCATAATATTGGCCGGAGGGACGGAATAAATCAAAGTTTGCGAACACAGCGTAGAGTCGCTTCCGCTGATAATTCCGGGCTGCGGAGTTAGGCAGTTATACAGCCACGCTTGGTGGAAAGTGATGGGGAAGTCTTACTTCGAGCGTGTGCTTGGGTGGTTGTGTATGTTTTTGCTTAATCAAATCATTCTCTTTATCTCCTTCAGCAAATCCTCCATCAACCCAAAATATTCCTGCTTGATTTTACCGAACACTTGCCGGGAAAATTCCATTGTGTAAGTATGAACAAGAAGATTCCTGTCTTCAATCATCCGCAGCCAGCCCATTTCATCTTTATTAAACCGTTGGCTTTTGCGCTTTTAAAACAGTCGCGGGGATTTTTGCAGATGATGCCGGTATCAGCCAGATGTACCTTTATAAGTTTCCATGCCAGTTCATAGCTCAATTCAAATCTTTTAATAGTGCCGTCCACATCGAGGTCGTCAACGGTTGCATCCAGTCCTTGTTTCAGATTACTGACGGCCAGAGCGAATCCTCAAGCAACCTTGCCGTGTCTTTTTTCATAAATGACAATACCCTCTTTTTGGATTTTTTTCTTCAATGCTTCAGGAGCAGTTTCGTACTCCACAATATCTACCGCACCATATATTTGCGTGGTATCGAATCGCTGGACCCCCGTCACCGCCATGTCCGTATCCGATAACTCATTTGCTTCTCCCGTAGCCTTAGAGCCAAACAAAATAACTTTTTCCGGATCAAGCTGCTCTATGATTTTGCGAAGGTAGAAAGCCACTTCTTCATGAGTTTTGAGAATCCTGGAGACTAAAGTCGCATTGGTTATCATCCCTCATAAAATTACAAAATCACGTAATAGTGTTCTCACCAACTTATTTACGGCAGCAAAGGGGCGCCATTCTTTTTTAATGGTTAACCAACCAATAACAATTAACAACGACCAATTTACTCAGCTTTGCGGATACGCTATCCTCACGTGGTAAATGCTGTTGAGCATTTTCTTCATCACTTTCTTAATGATGGTGATTTCCTTGAAGGTGATGTTGCTGTTGATCAATTGATTTTCCCTGATCTTGTGACTGATGATATTCTCGATAAGATTTTCAATATCAGCATTGGTCGGACTCTTCAGGCTTCTTGCCGCAGCTTCAACCGAATCAGCCATCATCACAATGGCAGTTTCCTTAGAGTAGGGCAGCGGCCCGGGGTATTTGAATTTTTCGATGTCGCTTTCCTTGTCGGGGAAATTCTTCAAATAGGAGTGATAGAAATACTGAACCACCGTAGTACCATGATGCGTGCGGATAAAATCAATCAGGATATCCGGCAGCTTGTACTTTTTCGCAAGCTGAATTCCTTCCTTCACGTGTCCGATAATAATTCTTGCGCTTTCCTCGAATGTCAGGTCATCATGCGGGTTGATATCGTGGCTTTGGTTTTCGATAAAATAAACCGGGCGTTCCATTTTGCCAATGTCATGATACAGAGCGCCCACTTTCACCAGCATGGTGTTGGCGCCAATTTCAGATGCTGCTGCTTCCGCAAGGTTAGATACCTGCAGTGAATGCTGAAAAGTGCCGGGAGCTTTTATGGAAAGGTCTTTCAGCAGCGGGCGATTGATGTCTGAGAGTTCGATCAATGTCATCTCCGAAACGAATCCAAATGACTTTTCAAAAATGGGCACGAGAGGATAGGCAAGCAAAGTGAGCAACGCATTCAGGCTGAGCCAGCCAAAGTTTGCATAATTGATGTCAGCCAACGAGCCTTCCTGAACTACGGAAAGCGCAAGGTATGAGGAGAGATAAGCCAGCAATATCATACCGATAGACGCAAATACCTGCGACCAATAAAAAGCGCGGATGTTTGTGACAATGGCAACCATTCCGGCTACGAATTGCAGGAATGCAAAGCGGATACTGTCGGGAACCAAAAATGTACTCAGCATTATCACGGCAATGTGCGCATGAAGAGCGAGAGCAGGGCCAAAAAAACTTCTAAGCACGAGCGGCATGATGCAAACCGGTATTGCATATAAGATGGGCAAATCGGTTTTTACTAACGAGCCTACCACCACCAGCATAACCGTGACCAGCAAAAACACGAGCAAATGTTTGCGGTTGTTATCCCACACATCCGGTGAAAAGGCTTTAATGAAGAGAGAAAGAACGATCAGCACAATCAACGTGAGGCCAAAATTCCCCAGGTAAACGATCTGTGTTTTTTTAATCCCAAATACTTTGCTTTCAAACTCCTCACGGAATGAAGTAAGCATCTGGTATTTATCAGGAGTTACTATCGCTCCCTTTGAAATGATAAGCTCGCCTTCCTGGATCTTCCCGCGTGTCAGGGAAATATTCTCAAACATCTCCGTTTGAAATTTGATGGTGGTAGCGCCATCGTATAGGGTATTATAGTCCAGCGATTGCTCGATCAGGGGAAGGAGAAAGCCAAGCGCATTGCGGTTTGCCGATTTCAGGCTGTCTTTTGCAAAGTCAAACGCTTCTTTGATGCTGAGCAGATCGGCAAGCAGTTTTTTCTGGGCGACATTATCACTGGTCAGCACATTTATTTCTTTATTGGGCGGGAATGACTTGTGTTCGTCAATTAGGTTGATGAGCCCTTTGGAGTAAATGCTTTCCAAAATTTCCAATCCGAGGTGAAGGTCATTGACGGAATCTATGCCTTTTAATTTCCAATCGCCTTCGCTGAGTTTCAAATTAAAGCTGTCAATGAAACTTTCTTGCATGGATTCTGCGACAAGTTCATCTATCCTATAGTAGGGTGAGAATCCTTCCAGCAGCCATTCCTTTTCCTCATCGAGTTGCTGCTGGGTTTTTTGAATCCCGATATCAAAAGGAGCTATCAGGCTTTCATATTTCCACGGCTTCCCGACTTCAAACTCGTATTTGAATATCCCCGTCTTGGGGAAAACCAGTGAAATGACAACCGCAGCGGTGAGAATAATGATATACCGCAGAATATCCTGGTGGCGATTGACGATGAATAAGAATCCTTTATTCAAAGGGAAAAATTGAAGTGTATAAATATAACCGGCTTTTTACTAACGGGTAAGCGGGATTATTAACGAGGTGCGAGACAAATTGTCGCGCCAGCGTCATCCTAGCATGACTGCCGTTAGCCGTTACTTGTAAAAGAAACAGCCACAAATTTGAACTGCACCTTATTAACGTGAAATATTGAAAGTGCAGGCTCAAGGCTTAACTTTGGGCTTTCAAAAAAATAAATACACCATGAAAGAAGTATATATCGTATCTGTGGCTCGCACACCCGTTGGCTGTTTTGGCGGTGGACTATCCTCGCTGTCCGCAGTTGAATTAGGCTCCATTGCCATCAAAAACGCAGTTCAGCGTGCCGGTATCAAGCCCGAGCAGGTTGATGAGGTTTTCATTGGAAATGTTATCAGCGCCAACCTCGGGCAGGCGCCTGCTAAGCAGGCAGCATTAGGAGCAGGGCTTTCACCACAAACGCCTACTACCACCGTGAATAAAGTTTGCGCTTCAGGAATGAAGTCAATCATGATCGGTGCGCAATCCATTATGACCGGTGATAATGAAGTAGTAGTTGCTGGCGGAATGGAAAGCATGTCAAATGCCCCGTTCATGATTGAAAAGGCAAGATACGGTTACGGTTATGGAAACGGAGCCTTGCTGGATTCTGTGGTACGTGATGCGCTGCAGGATCCTTACAAAGGCTATATGATGGGAAACGCGGGAGAAGTTTGTGCTAAGAAATATTCCTTCTCGCGTGAAGACCAGGACAAATACGCGATTCAATCTTATACCCGTGCGCAACAGGCTTATAAGGAAGGGGCTTTTGCTGATGAACTTGTTCCGGTGGAAATAAAAACCAGAAAAGGTGCAGTAGCTATTACCGAAGATGAAGAGTACAAAAAATTTTCACCGGATAAAATTCCAACTATCAGGCCCGCTTTTGATAAGGACGGAACCATCACTGCCGCCAACGCTTCAAAGATCAATGATGGTGCAGCAGCAGTTGTGCTGATGAGCGGTGAAAAGGTTAAAGAGCTTGAAGTAAAACCGCTGGCGAAAATCCTTTCATTTGCTGATGCTTCACAGGAGCCGGAAATGTTCACTACCACTCCGGCTAAGGCGATGCCAAAGGCTATTCAAAAAGCCGGGCTGAAAACTTCTGACATTGATTACTTTGAGATCAATGAAGCATTTTCAGTTGTTGCTCTTGCCAACATCAAAGAACTTGGACTCGATCCTGAGAAAGTGAATGTTTACGGTGGTGCTGTGGCGCTTGGACATCCGGTAGGCATGAGCGGTGCGCGTATCACCATGGCACTTATTTCGGCTCTGAAAAGGAAGGGCGGAAAAAAAGGTTGTGCCGGAATTTGTAACGGTGGAGGTGGTGCGAGCGCGATTTTAATAGAAATAGTTTAATTCCGTCATGAAGCGAAAGGTGGTAAAAACTTCTTTTGAAGAGGAGCAACGAAAGAAAGATGAAGCCTTTTTGAAATTGACACCTCTGCAGCGGCTGGCTTTTTTAAAAAAGATGATAGAGGCAATGAAGCGGCCGGAAGTTGACTATTCCTATGACGGAATGACGGTAACCGTAAAACGGGTGAAGTGAATTTTCTGAGTGCCCAGCACAAGCGCTTCGTTGATCAGTTGTTAGCTAATAAAGTAAGATTCATCATTATTGGCGGATATGCTTCCATTTATTACGGAGTACGCAGAAGCACAGGCGACCTGGATATTCTGATAGAACCTACGCCCAAAAACGGCAAAGCCCTGATAAAAGCTTTAAAAGACCTGAATTTGAAAGTGCCTGCCATCAACGATGAGGAATTTGAAGGAGAATTAGTCTTGTCTTTTGGTTTTGAACCGGAAGCAGTTGACATTATCACCAAGGCTCCGGGGATTGATTTTGATTCAGCCTTTAAAAGAGCAGCAAAAGTTTCGATTTCAGGGATAAGCGCACGGCTGATTGACATTCACGATTTAATTAAGAATAAGCAAACTCTGAATCGTAAGGGGGATAAGGCATTGCTGGATAAATTTGATTTAGAATCCCTGAAGAAGATTGCCAGGTTAAAGGATGGCCCTGCATGAAATACCCTATGGTTAGTTTCGTTTCTATATCCGCATGAAGATCATTTATTTTCTAATATCGTTTTTAATTTGCTTTAATGCCATAGCTCAGATTTCAGAGAATGATAAGGAAATTCTCATGAAGTATGAGCAGGAACTTGCTGAATTAAGCTTCTCAATTATCACAGATTCAGCCCAGGAAGACAGGGCGCAAGCTTGTTTCAAGTTCATACCCAAACTTGTTGAGGCGTTAAAAGTGAAAGGCTCGTTCAGCTATCCTTTTGATTCGCTGAAAACAATTTCCATTCAAACATCACCCGATCGCTTGTTCCGTGTTTTCTCGTGGCAGTTGCGCTGGGGCGATGGATTGTTCCGTCATTTCGGTGCGGTACAAATGAATGCTGATTCATTAGTTCTTTATCCTCTGTTTGACATGTCTGATTCTTTACAGACTGATATTAATGCGATTGGCGGTGCTGATGCATGGTATGGTGCGCTCTACTATAACATTTACCAGTTCAAGCACAAAAAGAAAATCTACTACACACTTTTTGGTTTTGATCAGAATGACTTATGGAGCAATAAAAAATTGCTTGAGGTGCTGACCTTTGAAAACGGGAAGCCCGTTTTTGGCGCACCTGTTTTTCAGTTTGAAGACAGTACCAGGAAAAAAACTGTTTTGAACCGGTTTATTATGGAGTACCGAAAGGATGCAACGGTTTCTCTTAATTATTCCGTGGACGAGAAAATGATCATATTCGATCACCTCGTGGCACCGGAAGAAAGACTGGTTGATCTGACGTTTACTTATCTTCCGGATGGAACGTATGAAGGATTCAAGCTAAAGGGTGGAAAGTGGCAACACGTTGAGAAGATCAAAACCATCAATATTGACAAACCTGACAGCCCTCCTGTTCCTGTGCCGAAAGAAAAAAAGTAGCTCAATCAAAGCTTATCTCACTTAGCCGGATCTTTCGTTCAATTTTTAGCTTATCGGTAACGTCAAAGATTTGAAATGACAACAATGGATCTTCCTGTTCCCAGTCAATCTTGATCATTCCGAAATGGTTTTCCATCATCGGGCCATCAACGCGGTTAAGATTCGGAGTGGCGAATTTCCAGGTTGACGTTATCCCGCTTGAGGTTACATCATAAATAGGATATAAGCCGTCAGCCTGCACCTTTGATATTTCAGCATAGTGCACATCACCGGAAATGAAAACAACTCCGTTCGCTTTTGTCTCTTTAATGAGTTTCAGCATGCGCTTTTGTTCATGCGGAAAATTGGCCCACGCTTCGTAGCTATTCCAGGAGATGCCAAACTGCGTGCTGCTTGCAATGATGCGCACATCGGCAGGAATACGGAATTGCTGCTCGAGCCATTCCCATTGCTTTTCGCCCATCAGGGTTGAATCCCTTACCTCATAAGGCCAGTAATCAAGATCGAAATGGAAAGCTTTTTTATCAATGGGTTCCTTCCTGTATTTCCGTAGGTCATCCCTGAAAGTGCGCAGGTCGAGGATGATGATTTGCACCACACGGTTATTTCCTTCATAGTAATGGCTGGTATAAATTCCATCACGTGTATTGCGGATATCATCTGCCGGAACGTTCCAGAAATCAAGGAAAATTTCTTTCGATTCTTTTTTGAACGGATAATGTCTGCCTGCATCGTTGCGTCCGTAATCGTGATCATCCCATGTGGCAAGCACCTGGCAGCTATCCCATAATTTTTTAAAGTCGGGCTTGTCACCAAGCATTCCGTATTTTTTGCGTAACACATTCATATCGTCCGTATCTCCATAAATATTATCTCCGAGGAATATAAAAACATCCGGCTTTTTGGAAGCAGCCAAGCCCAGCACCGGCTGAGGCTTATCCTGATGCCCGCAGGAACCGAAAGCGATTTTGCTGATGAGGCGATGTGTGTGCTCCTTGCCGGAGTCTTGCGGGATGAGGGATGAAATAAGAAGGAGGAAAGAAAAGAGTAACGGTTTCATGCTGACAACTTTTGGGCAAAGGTGTCAACAATTTACCGAAGCCGGAAGAAAAATGAAAAGATTAACCGGGAATTAATTGGAAGATTTGCTTCTGCTCTTAAAAGACCACGTAAAACTGAATCGTGCGACTTCAGAACCATCTTCCGCTCTGCCAATAGTGGATATTTTTTGTGTCACAGCTTCACCGGTTTGGATTGCCCGGTCAACCGCAGCAAAAAGCTTGTCGCCTTCTTCACAGGTGAAGGTGGTAAGTCCAGTTGCTTTCTTATTGAACTGAGCTTCCATTCCCACAATGATAACGGCCACAGACGGGTTGCGCTTATGAACCGCCAGCAAAGCAAGGGCGCCATTTGAAAGCTCTGCCGCCATCGCAAGCGCAGCGAAGTAAGCAGACTTGAAAGGATTGGTTGTGATCCAGCGGTAGGGGATTGTGGCCTGGCACTTTTGAGTATCAAGATATTTCAGTTTCATTCCAGCTATCAATCCCAGCGGAACCTTCAGTAACAGGTAAAATCTGAACATAAAAGGATTCATCATCTTGCTGATGAACTCCTTATGTGCCGGAGTCATGGTAGAGGGAATGCTTTCCGTTGTTGCAGCTATAGTGCTCATCGTAATTACAAATTAGTTCAGTGAAGTTAGCATTTCAAAAAAGACTTCCCTGATTCTTCTTGCCTTTCTTCTTCTTTTTCTTCTCAGTGAACTTGGCTGGAGGCTTTCCAAAATCCCATTCCAGTTCATCTCCTATTTCAATCTTGTCCGGTTGGGTTTTTGATGCTGGTTTTGCTTTTTCCTTTTTCGTAACGGCCGATTTTGTTGCTGTTGTCTTTTTGGCTGATGTTTTTTTCTCAGTGCCAGCAGCTTTCTTAGTTTCTTTTTTAGATTCTTCTTTCGGGGCGAATAATTCCGCCTCAGGCTTTGTTGCAGGTTCAGCTTGATCATCTCCATCATCCAGATTGCCAACTACGGTCTGCTGA
>CAYOYI010000144.1:0-8866 GCA_964408105.1 uncultured Chitinophagaceae bacterium
CCGGAAATATCATCACTGACGATATCCGCGAAGGTTGCCTCATCATGCGCGAGCAGGCTGAGCTATTGAAGATACAGCACGGTTCTACTTATGCGATGGAAACGCAGGAAAATGCAGTGATCTCCGTCCAGGGATTAAAGGGCCGCGCACCTAAGGAAATCTCGCTCCGCAATCTCGCCCACATCATCCAGGCAAGGATGGAGGAGATCATTGAAATGGTTTACACCGAGATACGCGTTTCGGGTTATGAAAAAAGATTGATCGGAGGCATCGTGCTGACAGGTGGTGGTGCACAGTTGAAACATCTTATTCAATTGGTTGAATATGTCACCGGCATGCAGGCGAGGATCGGATATCCGACCGAGCACATCGCTAACGGAATGATGAATGATGTAAAAAATCCAATGTTCTCCACCGGCATCGGACTGATCATAAAAGGTTACGAAGACCAGAAGCAGAATATGGTGAAGGCCTCTGTGAACGGTGTTCCTAAAGATCATCAGCAACAAAAAGGCAAGTGGTGGTGGAAGAGCCTCTTCGACAAGGGAAAGAAATTCCTTGAGGAAGATATGGAACATGATTTCTGAAAAAGTTGATTGTTAATGCTCAAGAATGATGACAGCGATTTTAGTTTCCTGGAAGGTCAGGATTCCCTGAATGGCAGGAACGGGTCAGCCCACAATGGCATGATGTCCGCACCCATCGTAAGCATAGATCTCGGTTCGAAAAAAATACGCGCACTTGCCGGTTTTCTCAACGAGAAAGGAAAAGTTGAAGTGCTCGGTGTCGCTGAGGCGGAATCAGAAGGTATTGATAAGGGAGTCATCGTCAATAGCGCTGAAGCAACAAATGCGTTGAAAACCGTGATCAACGATTTGTCTTTACTCTCAGGCGTGAACGTGCAGAGCGTATTCGTTTGCACCGGACTCTCATCTACCCGGTTCACCTATCGCACACAGTACTCACGAAAAAGGGCTGCCGCTCCAGTTTCACAAGATGACATCTCCGCATTGTGGAGCGCTGATCCGAAAATTGAACTGCCTCCGGGCGAGCGCGTGATCTATTCATCATTGGACAATTTCATTCTCGATAACAAGCGCCAGCCAAAGGAGCCTGTGGGGAAGCAAGGCAAAAAGCTGGAAGGAGAATTTCAGGCCGTCACTTCACAATCAACCGAAGTGCAAACCGTGATCAACTGCCTCGAAAAAGCAGGGTTGAAAGTTGCAGGCTTCATACCTTCCTTCATGGCTTCGCCCGATGCAGTGCTGAAAGATGAGGAAAAGCAGGAAGGCGCAGTGCTCCTCGACATCGGCTCAAGAACAACTCATATCGTCATTTATAACAAAGGAAGGATCGTTTACACGGCAATCATCCCGTTTGGAAGCAACAGCATTACCGAAGACATCAAGACAGGCTTTCATTTATCAAGAAATGAAGCCGAAATGATAAAAGTAAAAGCAGGCTCCGCTTATGCATTAAATGTAAGGAACAACGACATCGCCACGATCCCCGGAAAGAATGAGGCAAAAGAAATTCCCTTGAAAACACTTTCGCAGATCATCCAGGCAAGGATGGAGGAGATACTGGACATGGTGATGCTTGAAATAAAAAATTCAGGTTTTGAAAATAAACTGGGCAAAGGAATCATTATAACAGGAGGAGGTTCGTTGTTAAAGAACATCCTGCCATTAGTGAAAGCACACACCGGAATGGAAACAAGAATAGGCTATCCCGTGGAACGGCTGTCGAGCGGCATGGATATGCAGGTGAGGAATCCGATGTATGCGACCTGTATCGGCATGGTGATAAAAGGAAACGAGCTCCTCAGCAGAAAAACACATAACGGAAAAGAAAAACATAGTCAAACTCTCGCCAAAAAATCCAAGTCATGAGCAACGAAAAGAAGGAAAACAAAAAAGACCAGGCAAAGCTCCCATCCATCATGTTTGACCTCCCGAAGGAACAGGCTTCCATCATCAAAGTGATCGGTGTGGGCGGTGGCGGCAGCAATGCTGTAAATCACATGTTCGAGCAGGGCATCCGTGGCGTGAACTTCGTCATCTGCAATACCGATTCACAAGCGATGGAGTTAAGCAGCATTCCGAATAAGATCCAGCTTGGACCGTCACTCACTTCAGGGTTGGGCGCTGGCTCAAATCCCGAAATGGGAAGGAAGGCTACCGAAGAGTCAATGGATGAAGTTCGTTCCATCCTGGAGAAAAACACCAAGATGGTTTTTATCACCGCAGGCATGGGTGGCGGCACCGGCACGGGCGGAGCGCCTGTTATAGCCAAGCTTGCAAAGGAGATGGGAATCCTCACCGTGGGCATCGTCACCACTCCGTTCTTTTTCGAAGGAAGAAGAAAGATGAACCAGGCAAAGGATGGCATTGACGAGCTGCGACAGAATGTTGACAGCATCATCGTGATCTCCAATGATAAGATACGCGAGATATACGGCAACCTCACCAAATCCGATGCTTTTGGAAGAGCGGATAACATCCTCGCTATCGCAGCGCGAAGCATTTCCGAGATCATCACCGTGCCCGGTAAGATCAATGTTGACTTTGCCGATGTGCGTTACGTGATGCGCGACAGTGGTGTGGCCATCATGGGTTCAGCCACTGCTGAAGGAAAAGATCGCGCAGGCCGCGTGATACAGGATGCGCTCGCTTCACCGCTGCTCAATGACAATGACATCCGCGGGGCAAAAAAGATATTGCTCAACATCACTTCAGGCAAAGAGCAGGTCACCATTGACGAGATCACCGAGATACACGAATACGTCATTGAAGCTGCCGGCAGCGACACCGATGTGATATTCGGTACGTGCGATGATGAAGCGCTGAGCGACAAGATCACCGTTACCGTCATCGCCACCGGCTTTGAAGAAAAAGGCATTTCCTCTGAAAACCCTTACAGCAAGCGCGTGGTTTACACGCTGGGCGATGAGAAGAAGCCCGCGCCTCCTAAAGAAAGGAAAGACGAGCAGGAAGCTTCGCTGTTTGACAATCCGTTCACCGTGGAGCTTTCACCGGAGATAAGCGCCTCCACGCCTCCGAATAAGCCTGCCGATCCTGTTGATGTTGCCGAGGACACCACCGAAGAGCCGGAGCCTCCGAAAAAGAATGTTGATGAAGGCTTCATCATCACCACAAGGAAATTTGAGGAGCCTCCCCAGCGCCCCGAGCCGAACCCGCAGCAGGAGCGTACCCGAAGGATGGGCGAGCTTACTCAGAAATACCGCAACCCGAAAAACTACAGTGAGCTCGAGCATGAGCCTGCCTTCAAGCGCAGGAACATCCAGCTTTCCAACGCGCCCCACTCATCGGAGTCGGCTATGTCGCGCTTCACGGTGAGCAATGAAGAGCTCGATGAAGGCACCATGCGGAAGAACAACTCCTTCCTGCATGACAATGTGGATTGAGCGTATTTGGCGCGAACCATTCTCCCTTTCGTCATTCCCGTGAAAACGGGAATCCCGAATTGGGCAAAGGGATCCCCGCCTGCGCGGGCATGACGGTGGGTGTGAGGATTTGCCATTGGCGTCCTCAGGACACCAACCACAAGCAAGGGAAAATATCATCTCATTTGTAGTTCTCGGTCAGCCTCACAACACCAGCGGAAGCAAAAAAAAAGTGCAATACATTTTACTTTTTGTCCTATCATAACAGTTGATGACTTGCTATCTTCGACAGGCGCGCCTGGTTTTTTAAATAGGAGGGATCATGAAAAAGTTAATTTACCTTACGGTTATCTTATTGATTACTGATTGCATCCATGCTCAATGTGATAAATACCGGGTAACCGGTATCCGGATGGTGGGTGACACCCTGATGGACATTACTTTCATTAATTCCGGTGATCCCAATGTGTATCTCAGTATAGCGGTTATCAATAGCGCGGGTGACACCATTGCCGCCAACAATTGTTTTTGCGGGGCGATTTTGCCAATTGACTCGCCATCGGTGCAAAGGTTGCAGAGCTATGTCGCTTCGGTACCTCCGTTTGGAACATTCAGGGTAGCTATGACCAATTTCACTTTAACATGCGATTCAGTTGCCCAGGATTTTCCGTTGGATGCTTACAGTTTGGGTGAACAAGCTGCTTTTAGCGTATATCCTAATCCTGCCGTAGATCTTATAAACGTTAGGGTTGGTTTATTTCAAGGTCAGAATATACGCTACGTGATCTTTGACAGCCATGGACAACTTGTTAAGGAAGACCATCTGGGCACTTCAAAACTTATACCGGTTGAGGAATTGAGGTTGGGGAGCTATTTGTTACAACTCAATGGCGACAGAGGTTACCTGGGAAATACGGTATTTATTAAACAGTAGTTATCCTTGCCTGTGGTTTATCCTCACCACCGAAGCTCCATCCCGGCCCGGTGACAGCATCAGCCGGAGGCAAAAAGGTTACAGGAATGCCAAAGCAATTCTCAGCAGAAGCCGAACCTCCTGCCGTTTAGATAAAACAAAGTTTGAGTCCGGATTAATAATCCGACCTGCGGCCGCGATCGTTGCCGCGTCCGCCATAGCCGCCCCGGTTTCCGCCACCGTAGCCGCCTCTGTTGCCTCCGCTTCTTTCTTTCCTTTCCTCGGCCACGTTTACTACGATCGAGCGCCCATCGATCTCCGAACCGTTCAGTTGTTCCATTGCTTTTTTGGCCTCGTCATCGGGCATTTCTACAAAGCCGAATCCGCGGCTTCTGCCCGTGAATTTATCGGTTATTACTTTGGCGGAGTTTACGGTTCCGAATTCTGCGAATGCATCCTTGAGCGATGAATCATCAATGCTCCATGGAAGGCCGCCTACAAAAAGTTTCATGTCTGTTTTTGATTTAAATGTTTTAATTAATGGCCCTGTTGGCGGTTTATCGAAACTGAGCGAGTATGGCGCAAACAGGAAGACTTGCCGCAAAAAAAGCGTGCTGGCTAAGTTACGCATTTTTAATACTATTTGGTTCTTTACTTTCAAAAACTGTCATGCAGCGGCTGCCCCCCGTCTTAGCGCTGCCCGCTAATTCATTCCCAGGTCCGCAATGCCCGAATCCATCTTGGTGACATACTCGATGAGCGTGAGGCGCCTGCCGAATTCCGCCCACAACTCATACTGCATTTCCGTTTCGCAGCGCAGCAGCATATAATCGTCAATCACGCTGTGGCAATAGTTCACCGTGTTATCGTTCTGGTGATTGATGTAGCCGATCTTGTCGCGGAAGCGCTCCTCTTCTTCATCGAAGCTCACGTAGTCAATAGCCATGCGCTTGTCATAGGCATAGGTGATCTTCAGCTCCGAGAGGCGCTGCCACAGGCTGTCATCTTCATCGGCATCCTGGAAGGCATCGAGGGGCTTGCTCAGCTCGGCTTGCAGGGCCTCGGCCTTGCGGAAGCGCTGGTCATAATCCTGTATGGCAGCGCTGGCTTTATTCACTTTGCGGGTAAAGGCCTTCAGCGTGTTTTTCTTGCGCAGCGTAAGCTCCGCCACCACATGGTCGGCAGCCTCGCGCGCGGCCGTGAGCGCATCGCGCACCTTCTTCAGTTCCCTGCGCACTTCGCCCACCGCTGATGCCAGTCCGATATATTTTTTCTTCAGCTCGCTGGCCTGCTTGTAGCGCTGCTCCTCGCTATCCAGCAGGCTCAGGTAGAGATTGAGCAGCTTCTCATCGCGGGCAGTCCACTTCTTCTTGTCATCATAATCGAATGATACTTTATGGAAGGGATGGTTGATGGTTTTTTTCATGGTGTCCGGTCTCTGGTTGCTTGTTTCTGGCGCCTGTTGCTTGGTTGGGTTGTTGATGTTTGATTATTAAGCCGGTAAATCTAAAATCAAAAATCTTAAATCGAAAAAAGCCTGAAGCCCGTCTGCACACATGCAATAGGGCGTTGTAGCTTTTTGTGAAAAACCCCTTCGTTCCGGCAAGGTCATTTTGCCCGTGGTTGGTGTGATCCTCACCGACCACCGAAGCCCCATTCCGCAGGTGACAACAGCCAGCCGGAGGCAAAGAAATAATTTACGCTCCTTCGGAGTTGATAACAGCCAATCCCGAAGGGATGACATGACATGATTATAGAAACTTACGCAACAGAAACCTTCACCACATTGCTTGGCGCATTCCGCCCTGCTGTGGACAGGGCTACGATACGGAATTCCCAAACGCCTGCGCTGAGGCCCTGCGTAGTGAATCCTGCTTTGGTTGACAAACCCAACTGCGTGAATTGCTGCTCACCGGAATGCCGCCCTTCGATAACATATGTTTTTGCGCCATATAATCTGCTCCACTTCAACGCCACGCGCCCGCTGATGCCTGTGAATGTTCCGGCAACTCCATCAACAGGCTGTAATTGCCCGATAGCTGTGCGGCTTTTCTGCAGGTCAAATCCCGAAGCGATCAGTTTTTCGGTATCGCCCTGCGCCCTGTTCTCGCAGTAGCTGCCAAGCGTTTTGATGCTGGCGGCAAGCAGAGCCCTTAATGAGTTTTTAGCCGCAATCTTCTGATGATCTCCCGATTCGGCATCAATGGCTGCCGCCTTTGTGATATTAATTAAATTCTGCACTTCATTTAAAGAAGGAAAAGGATCGGGATAGACAGCAGCATTACGGGCTACCGAATCCACTATTGTCTGCGCTTTGCCGAGGAAAGGGTATATGCCGATCCCCTTATAGTTAAGCTGTAGTTTTCGCATAAGTGGTTGAGATTATTAATTTGCTTTACGTATCTGATGCCGGGAGTGTTTCAATTGCTGCTCACGGCAATCCTTCAGGCATAAAAGTCTCATTTCCAGGTATAAGGCAGGCAAATAGTTGACGGATTTTCTGAAAAAATAGATAAGACCTGCCTCACTCTTGCTAAAAGTGACCTCACTCTTAGCAGGAGTGAACCCGCTCTCGACACGATTTCCTCTACTCTTATTAAGAGTAACCATATTCTTAATAAGAGTGACCATCAATTTGATAAAAGCACTATCACTTTTGACAGGACTGATGGCGCACCTGCCAAGAGTTCCTTCACTTTTGATAAAAGTGGCCGCACTTTAAGCAAGAAGGAAGGAGAATTGACTACGGTGCTTTACGTAGTCGGATAAAATAAAGTGTAATACTTCGATTTAAAGTTTGGATATTTGACCATTAAGGCACAAGCGGACGCTCGCCAGATAGGGATTTTGGGGCACAGTCATCTGAAAACAACGATGATCTATGCCCATATGGGCAGTAAGAAGTTGAGTGAAATAAAAGCCCTTTGGATGACTTGGATATATAAAAAGCTAATGTTAACTTGGATGTTTCCTGAAACGCTAAAACGGGATTTGCTTCATGATAACACCCTGATTAGGGTGGTTTCCTGAAACTGTATTTCAGGTGTAATCAAGTTATGTGTAAGCTTTTAACAAAACCACGTAAACAGATAATATGAAAATGACAACTTTGGTAATACTTGCTATTTTGATTATTACAATACTGCTATGGTATTTGCTAAAGGCAGACAAAAATTCTATTCATCTACAAAAGCCTCAAAAGGCGACAGAAGGGCAAATCTCAGAAGACGTTATTCAAAGCATAATGAATAGTGATTATAGAAAAAATTTAGACTCATTAAAAGTTCATATAGAAGGACATAAAGTAGTCAACTCGATTATAGGGAACGCTGGGTTCATTTTGAATTTGGAAAATAATACTTGGGCTTCTGCATACAGAGTTGACAATTCGATATTATCGGACTTTGGCAACGGTGTAATTCCAGAAAAAAGCATGAATAATATTAACTCAACAAAATTTGGTGACGCCTCAATTTCTATAATAGATGACAAGCCATATTCAAATGAACCGAACGATATAAAAAAAGAAGTTAAGAAATCACACGGTAAAGTAATAGAAGGTCTCGCTATTGGTGACAATACAGTCAATTTTGCATTTGCTGACGGAATGGAACTGGATTTTC
The DNA here is from genome assembly GCA_964408105.1 of uncultured Chitinophagaceae bacterium. Classification (GTDB taxonomy): domain Bacteria; phylum Bacteroidota; class Bacteroidia; order Chitinophagales; family CAIOSU01; genus BPHB01. Next base: position 7,943 of record CAYOYI010000144.1, read on the forward strand.
AATTATGTAACGACAAAGAAGGGAAACCTGCAATTAGAGTATTTTGGGAACAATGGTAAATAAGCCTACACATAACACGGGTTTTGCGTCAGGCGGGCTGACGTGCAAACTTGGAGTTTTGTGCTTCTAATAAACTTTAGTAATAAGATGGAACTTTGTGCTCCGCAACCCGCCCGAACGCAAAGCCCGAAAACGTTGGCGGCAAGCAAAATGAACCACGATAAAGAAGACGAAATAGCTGACAAGGTTCTTTCAGAACTTTGCAGCATATATCCAGCACAACTATATGTAGGTGAGTTTTTAGAGCAACAGTTTGATTTTGCAGAACTTGAATTTTATCCGATTGTTGACAAATTAAAGGCAGAGGGATTAGCAGAATTATTAGACAATGGTGGTGACCGAATGATTCCAACCTACTTCGGGAGAAATGTTTGGAAATCTGGCGGTTGGTTAAAGCATTTGGAAAAAAAGGAACAAGAAAAAAATCAAACTATTCTAACAACAACTCACCCGGCAACTGCGCAAACAAAACAGGAAATGAAACAAATGTCATTACCCGAAAAGTGCAACATCGTTCTTTCTTATATGCTTGGCAACAATGGGCAACTTTACTTATCTGGTAATAAAGAGCTAAAAGCAAAAATTCAAACTATCATGCCTTGGTCAGACTGGATGACTACCCTTAAATATTTGCAAGATAAAGGTCATATACAGGAATCAGCCACTACTGGACAAAACTTTGATTTGACTCCTGAAGGATTCTCGTTTGCTTCAAATGGAGGATACGAAGGTGAAAAAATGACTAAGGCTAAAAGTAATTGTGGATTTATTGTACATGGACACAACGAAACAATAAAATTAGAAGTTGCACGATTCATTGAAAAAGATTTATCAGGAGACAATAGCTGGGTTAACAAATGTTTC
>CAYOYI010000144.1:8876-9322 GCA_964408105.1 uncultured Chitinophagaceae bacterium
ATTGAAAAAGATTTAGGGATTAAAGCAATCATCTTACATGAACAACCCAATAAGGGTCGAACAATAATCGAAAAGTTTGAAAATAATTCAACTGTTGACTTTGCAGTGGCGCTTTGGACAGCTGATGATTTGGGGAAAGCAAAAACTAAAACTGAATTACAAGATAGAGCAAGACAAAATGTTGTATTTGAAACAGGTTTCTTCATTGGTAAACTTGGCCGGGAGAATGTGATAGTATTATATGAGGACGGTGTTGAAATTCCTACTGACTATTCTGGAGTAATTTTTATTCGTATCGCAGGAAACTGGAAGGATGATTTACGCAAGGAAATAAATGAGATTTACCAATTGACAAACGTAAACTAATGAAGAGATTGCCACCCTTCGCCCTCGCATTCTATGGCATTTCCAAATTTATTTTTCAGGCTGCATAGTTCATCATTTGC
>CAYOYI010000145.1:0-9299 GCA_964408105.1 uncultured Chitinophagaceae bacterium
CAAGGAGTTTTGCGTGATATGCGTTCAAGAAAGCGTTGTAATTTACTTCAGAAAAGTACTTCGGGTCCGTTTCGATAGGATTCCAGTCATTTTTATCACGAAGATTTCTCTTTTTCCAATAAAAAGTTGTTGAAACGTTTAAAACTGATTTTGGTACCCCTGTAATAGCATGTCTTGAAACATTGATGTCGATTTGTATTCGTAGCCTTAGAATATATGCTCTGCCTTGGGAATAAAAATTGTCTGACTTAATAAGAAGTTTTTCCAAAGGTTTGGCATTTTCAAATTGGACTTCGCTTGTAGGGTTACTTAAATAGTATAAAGTAAATTGACAATTAGAGTTAGGGTTTTTAAGAAAGCAGGTGTCCCATCGACACCAGAAAACTTTTTCATTTAAAGCATAAATATCATAAAATGAAAAGTGCTTTTGGTAGAACCTTTCAATTTTGGCAAAATCCTTTTTCATTTGGGTGCAAAATGAAATCCCTTGTTCTCTCTTTTCCTTTAGTTTCAAAGTATCAAGAGTATAAGGTATTGTAAAGTTGTTATCCGTCCTGAATTCAAACGGCAGCGAGTCTTCATGCCATTGATTTATCTGAGCATCACTAAGAGTCGGTATTGCGTCCCTGCTACAAGAAGTGATCAGAGTTAGAAATAATAGGCAATAAAGGTATTTTATTTTCATTTGGATTTTTTTGCGGTTTCTTATTTGGGAATTGCCAGGAGGAATGTTACAATACAATTGTTCGTACGGTTTCTCATCCAAAGAGAATGCGCATTTATAATGTTTGGCGACTTGATTAAAACCCTAATGCTTCAAAAACATGACGAAATTGAAAGTTTCCGCTACAGCTTTAGGTTTTCAAAGCCTCCAAGTTTCAGCGTTCGCAAACCTACCCATTCCCCTTCAAATATCCAATCCGCTTAATACATTACGTAATCCACCGTAGTCACATGCTGTTTGATCATCATTATTTAATGCATGTTGGGCAAACTATACGCATATTTTGGTTTCCCTGGTTGCGCTCATAAAGATTAAGGAAACATTTCGGTTTTCCGGACCGCCATGAAAAAGATTACCATGACGTTTCGGTTTTCCGGGATAGGCTCGTAAAGATTATGAGGGCGTTTTGGTTTTCCAAACCGTCTTAAAAAAGATTACCATGACGTTTCGGTATTCCGAAACGGGTTCGTAAAGATTACCGTGGCGTTTCGGTTTTCCGAAACAGGTTCGTAAAGATTACGAGGACATTTCGGTTTTCCCAAACAGGTTGGTAAGAGTTTTCTGGCTGCTATGCTTACGGTTTGTCATCTCATGGTCAGTTTATCTATTAAACATGGCTCAAAATCTCTACCTGATGTTCAGGTTACGGGAAGATAGCGCGGGCTTCAGCCTTAACACACTTTAACCATGCATCACATATAATTATGGCACATCTTGTGCGTTATTATGGCATGAAACGCTTACACAGCAATGATTTCATAACCATTAAAACAAATTAACATGGCTACCAGAGACTGGATTTACATCATCAACACCTTTGACGTGAACACGAAAGACAGCAACGTCAAGATGCTCTCACTTGCCACTGACACCGATTCAAAATTGCTGGGACAAACCGCAGATGCAGACATCCTTGCCCTTTATAATCTTTATCATCCGGTGTTCACCGCTTACCGGCAGATATACATCAATTATGAAATAGCCGCTGGCAACCACCAGGGTGAAACGCTCAACGTGCAAAACTTGTTAAGTGAAGACTTGCAAGACCAGCTTCGGCTGTGGGAGGGCGTGGTGCGCAGCGTGTATCCCGAGGACAGCCCGGAGGAAAAGGCGATATTCCCGAACAAGCGCGCCCCGTTTTTGCAGGGCACCTATGAAGAGCGTATCAGCGCTGTTGGGGCGCTGGCTGCAAAGCTGGCCGCTGACAGCAATGCCACGATCACCGCCTATGCGCCAACGGTGCAGAGCGGCTATAACCTGCTGCTCACCGCGCGTGACACGCAGCAGCAAAAAGAAGGATTACTCAGCGAGCTTTCTTCACTGCGCGAAAACCAGCGCCTGCTGCTCGCGCAGGAGCTTTGGGGCACGGTGCTGGCAGGCCTGATGAAAAAATTCAAGACCGATCCTGAGCAGATCACCAATTACTTTGACCTGAGCCTGCTGCGTGAAACGGGCAATGGCGAGGCGGTGATCAGCACGGTCGAGCTCCTGGTGAATGCAAACAGCACCGCATCGGCAGGCTCGCAACCTGCCGGTACCGTTTCGGTGAGGATGACCGCCCTGCTCAACGGCCCGCTGGAGTTCGGACTTTCCCTTGACGGCTCAACGTTTGACGGCAACACCACCGTGCTCTCAGCGCCCGGCAGCGCCACTTTCACCATTGAAGATTTTGCATCGGCAGGCAGCATTATGCTGGTGAAAAATCAAAACCTCACTGAAGGAGGCAGCTTCAGGATCGAGTTTTTGGGATAATTCCGATAATTGGTTAATTGGTAATTGGCTGTTCTGTAAAAAAGAGGTTAGAAGATTATTACGGGAACACCTCCGGGAAGCGCCCCGCTCAGAGCAGCGGGACTTTCCGCCCCTCCTTCAACTACGCTCAGGACAGGCTCTCAAGGAAAGAATAATACCAAATCAACCAATTAACCAGTCAACCAATTAACCAAGTCCCCAACTCCTCCCAATCTAATCCATCAAAATTCCCGGAGCTCATCATCAGCAGGTTGGTTTGCTTCCAGGTGAGCGATCTTAAAAATTCAAGCAGGCTTGCCTTATCCGTGAATACTTTCAGGTTCCTGTTATTGAATGATGCCTTTACGATTTCAGGAGTGATGCCGGACATTTTCTTCAATTCAAGCGTATGCCGGTTATAATAAACAACCGCAACGTCAGCCTGATCCATGGTGCCTTCATATTGTTTAAGGAACTCGGGATTCAGGCTGCTGTAAGTATGCAGTTCCATACAGGCCACAAGCTTTCGCTGGGGAAACTGTTCTTTCACCGCATTCAGGGTTGCTTTCAGCTTTGATGGCGAATGGGCGAAGTCTTTATAAATAACTGAATCGTAATTGCGGAACACCAGCTCCAGCCGCTTTGATGCCCCGGTAAAATTCTGAATGGATTGAAGGAAGACTTGTTTGGGTATTCCAATGCCTTCGCATACCAACCGTGCGCCTTCAAGATTCTGGAGGTTATGCCTGCCGATGATCTCAAGCGGAAATGAATTTCCGTCTGATTTTAAAACGGTCCTGTTATTGATGATCTCAAAGTTGGGCGTGCGGTAGGGGAGCTTCCGTACATCAGCTCTGCTTTCAGCGGCTAATTGCTTTACGATTTCGTCTTCCTCATTATATATGAGTGTTCCTTCTTTTTCAATAGAAGTTATGAATTTCCTGAATTGGTCAACATATTCATCGAAGGTCGGGAACACATTAATATGGTCCCAGGCGATGCCGCTTACGAGCGCGATGTGTGGTTTGTAAGAAAGGAACTTGGGGGTTTTATCTAATGCAGACGACAGGTATTCGTCACCTTCCAGAATGGCAACAGGGGCTTCATGAGTGAGCTTCACCATCAGATCAAATCCCTTGATCTTTGAGCCTACCAGGTAATCGAAATCTTTTTCAAGTGTTTTCAGCACATGCAGGATCATGGAGGTGATGGTGGTTTTTCCATGGCTGCCGGCAATCACCACTCGCTTTTTGTCTTTTATCTGCTCATATACATAAGCAGGAAATGAATATATGGAAACTCCGGCTTCGGTGGCTTTCAATAATTCAGGATTATCAGCCCGGGCGTGCATTCCGAGAATGACGGCATCAAGCCCTTTATGTATTTTTTCCGGGAACCATCCCGTCTTTTCAGGCAGCAATCCGTATTTCGCAAGGTTCGATGCAGCAGGTTCAAAAATTTCATCATCTGACCCTGTAACCTTGTAACCCTTGTTGCGTAAACAGAGCGCGAGGTTATGCATAACGCTTCCGCCTATGGCAATGAAGTGGATATTCATGCCGCAATGATTGAAAAATTAACGTACTTTTGCACAATTCTTTATCAATAGTTCGTTAATTAGGCTATAACGGTTAAAACCCTAAACAACTGAAAACGATGAAAAAGACTACTTCAAAGAGAATCGCACTGTTGGCAGCATTGGGAATCTTCGTTCTGAGCTTCACTTCTTGTCAAAGGGAAGGTTGCCCGGGAATGATCACCAAGAATACGGTGGCTCCTGCTGCACAGCAAGACGCTTGCAATTAAGCGATTACAACATTCCTTACGGGGTTTAGGCGGTCTCCATAAGATCGTTTCTTCTTTTACTTTAATCTGCATTTACTTTTAGCAATCTCTTTTTTGAATAAACCGCGCTTGTGGCGGAACCAATTTCTTTTTGTCTTTACCGCATTTTAGTTCAATCAACCCAATCCGTTACCGTTTTGTAATGGTCAGTCTTTAGTCATGTTTACATGGTGGGCGTCAAGGTGCCTGTAACTCTTTTTCACGCCTGATTTTTGCTTCTTAATTCCATTTGAATTAATTAAACTTTTTTAACCCTCATTCGTAAAATATTATCTCTCCAAAAACCGACAAGTATCTGTTTCAAATTAATTATTGTTTAACCTAAAAATTGTGAGAGTGCTATGAAGTTCTATGACAGGAAATTTGAGATGAAAAAGAAAGAGTGGGAAGGAAGTGATTGGAGCAGCAGCGATGATCAATTCAAAAGAAGAAAAAAAGAAAGAAGAGAAAAGTATAAACCGAAAAATCAGAAATATCATCAACTGGGCTACCAGGATGATGATGATAGAGTTGACATGTTTTAAGTCATGATTGGGTGAATCGAAAAGCCGGACAAATAAGTCCGGCTTTTTCATTTAAGGGTGACATGATGACCAGTTGCTCGCGAATTTTTATGTCAAAACTTCCGAATTTGCTTTGATTCCTGCTCTGGAATGTTGTTTGGATGGGTATGACCACTAAAGAAAACCATATGAATCTGAACAATTTTACAATAAAAGCCCAGGAGACCATACAGAAGGCGCAGCAGCTTGCTTTCAGCAATAGAAACAGCGCTATAGAAAATGTGCATCTTTTAAAGGCGCTGATACTTGAAGATGAAAACACAGTAGATTATCTGCTGAAGAAACTCTCGGTCAATACAAACATTCTTAACAATAAGCTTGACGAGGTCACAGACCGCTTGCCTAAAGTTTCCGGTGAAGCCGGAATGCTTTTATCCCGTGATGCGAATCAAACTTTCCTGCAAGCTCAGGACTATTTGAAGGAATTTAAGGATGAATTTGTTTCAACCGAACATTTGCTGTTGGCACTGGTTGCCGGTAGCGATGACATTGGAAGGCTTTTGAAGGAGTCCGGTGCGACAGTGAATGCATTAAAGACTGCTATCAAGGACTTGCGCAAAGGTTCTAAAGTAACAGATCAAAATGCGGAAGCAAAATATAATGCGCTGGATAAATATGCCAACAACCTTAATCAGATGGCACAACAGGGGAAACTTGATCCTGTTATAGGCAGGGATGAGGAGATCAGGCGTGTGCTGCACATTCTTTCACGCAGAACTAAAAACAATCCCATACTTGTCGGAGAACCCGGTGTAGGTAAAACTGCAATTGCCGAAGGCATTGCGCACCGTATTGTGAAAGGTGATGTGCCGGAAAATCTGAAAACGAAAATTATTTATGCACTGGATATGGGTGCGCTTATCGCTGGCGCAAAGTATAAGGGAGAATTTGAAGAACGATTAAAAGCAGTTGTAAAAGAGGTTACAGGCGCTAACGGACAGATAGTTCTTTTCATAGATGAAATTCATACACTGGTTGGCGCAGGTGGAGGAGAGGGAGCAATGGATGCTGCAAATATTTTAAAACCAGCATTAGCCCGTGGTGAATTGAGAGCAATTGGCGCTACTACCTTAAACGAGTACCAAAAATATTTTGAAAAGGACAAGGCGCTTGAAAGGCGTTTTCAAAAAGTAATGATTGACGAGCCTTCGGTTGAGGATGCGATTTCGATTTTGCGCGGACTGAAGGAGCGCTATGAAACATATCACAAGGTCAGAATAAAGGATGAGGCAATTATTGCTTCGGTAGAGTTGTCTCAACGTTACATTACCGACCGCTTTCTCCCGGATAAAGCCATTGACCTTATAGATGAAGCGGCAGCCAAGATGAGGCTTGAAATGGATTCCCTGCCTGAAGAATTGGATGAGGTGGAAAGAAAAATAATGCAGCTTGAGATCGAGAGGGAAGCTATTAAGCGGGAAAAGGATGAAGTAAAGCTGAAAAAGCTAAATGAACAGATTGCTAATCTTTCAGAGGAGCGAAATCAATTAAAAGCGGCTTGGCAAAGTGAAAAAGATATTGTAAACCAGATACAAGCCAGGAAAGAGGATATTGAAAAATACAAGTTGGAAGCCGAACGTGCTGAACGCGCCAGCGATTATGCAAAGGTTGCAGAATTGCGATATGGAAAGATCAAAGCCACAGAAGATGCTCTTGCGAAACTTGAAGCAGAGTTTAAAGAAAGTGAATCGGACAATCGCCTGATGAAAGGTGAGGTTGATGCCGGGGACATTGGAGAGATCGTTTCCAAATGGACCGGAATACCTGTAATGAAGATGCTTCAAAGTGAAAAAGAAAAACTGCTTCACATTGAGGATGAACTGCACAAACGGGTAATAGGGCAGGATGAAGCGATTACTGCGGTTTCAGATGCTATTCGCAGGAGCAGAGCGGGATTACAAAATCCTAATCGTCCAATTGGTTCGTTCATATTTCTGGGAACTACGGGTGTGGGGAAAACAGAGTTAGCTAAAGCTCTGGCCAATTACCTGTTTAATGATGACAATGCAATGACCCGCATTGATATGTCTGAATACCAGGAAAGACATTCTGTATCAAGATTGATCGGTGCACCTCCGGGGTATATTGGCTATGAGGAGGGTGGACAATTAACGGAGGCCGTCAGGAGAAAACCATACTCTGTTGTTCTGCTTGATGAAATTGAAAAAGCTCATCCGGATGTGTTCAATATATTACTGCAAGTACTTGAGGATGGTCGGTTAACTGACAATAAGGGTAGGGTGGTTAACTTCAAGAATTCCATCATTATCATGACGTCAAATCTCGGCTCCGATATTATACGGGATAGTTTTGATGGAGTATCCGATGATAAGATTCAGGAAACTGTTGAACGCACAAGATTAGAGGTGATGAATTTGTTGAGAAAAACTTTGAAGCCTGAATTCCTAAATCGTGTTGACGAGGTAATCATGTTTAATCCGCTCACCAAGGAAGATATCAAACAAATTGTAAAGCTTCAGGTGGATGATCTGCAAAAGCTTCTCAAAGAAAGCAGCATCAAGATCAAGCTTTCGGATTACGCGCTCGAATGGCTGGGGCGCGAAGGTTTTGATCCGCAATATGGCGCAAGGCCATTGAAGCGCCTAATTCAAAAAGAGCTTATCAATGAACTCTCAAAGAAGATGCTTGCGGGAGAAGTTAAGCCAAACGAAACTGTTGTAATTGATGAGGTGGATGGAATTCTCTTCGTGAAGAATAACGGCAAAAAGAAGAAAAAATCAGTAGCCGAGAATACTTAATCTTTAATGTGGGTGATACAGGATTTGAACCTGTGACCCCTAGCTTGTCGAGCTAGTGCTCTGAACCAACTGAGCTAATCACCCGAAACAGGCTCAAAGTTAATTGGTTTGTTCAGTATTGCTCTAAAGCAATATGGAGTTATTTTAACTTGATAATTTTCCCGTAGAATGCTTCCCGCTCGGTTTGTAAACGGTAAATAAGCATTCCGTGCGATATGCTTTTCGGTTTGAATTCTAATCTGTGTTTGTCGGTAGAAATTACATTTCCTTCAAACAAGGTTGAAATCCTTTGTCCCTCAAGATTGAATATTTCAACCGTAACCTTTGAATCGTATTGTATTGAAAATTCAATGTTGACGGCATCTTTGAATGGATTGGGATATGCTTTTATGTTCACGGTGTTTTCTAATTCATCAAATGAATAAGACTGATTTTCAGAACCATTAATATTGGTACAATTACCCAAGCCTGTGGTGCACGGATCAAGCCGGGTTACAAGCATATCCAATTCCGGGCGGAAGATTATTTAGATTGTTCAGCGTGATATTTACCGGTGGAAATCCCAGCTATGGTTGGCCCCAGCGAAATGGTAATTGACTCGTTATAAGCTTCGTCCTGACATCCGGGTGCAAGGCTTGATGGACAAATCAATTCTGCGGGAGTGCAATTAGTATCGGGCGTACAAATTTGCGCGGTAACTTCTATCTGCTAAATACAGGCTGCTGCCATAAGCAGGCAACATAAGACGACTCTTTTGATGTTCCGGAATTTTTGTTGGGGAAAAAGTACTAAACATTTAGTACTATCAAAAACCCTATTCGAAAATTGTGGAAATAATTAATAACACAAACGGGTTTTCAATGTAGAAAATCTTAGCAATGCATGAATTCTTACTTCGCGATCACAGCCTTGCCGTAATGAGCGCTATGATCCGTTTGCATGCGATAAATGATCATGCCGCTATGCTTGGCTTTCGCGTGGTATTCCAATTTATGAATTTCATTTGCTTCAACAAATCCTGTGAACAAAACTTCAATAAGCGCTCCGGAAAGATTGAAGATTTCAACTTTTACATTTGACTGCTGACTCAGGCCGAATTCAATAAACAGCTTATCCGAAAATATATTTGGATAAGCTGTTATCATTGTTTCGGTAAAATCTGAACTTACATCAGTTTTATTAACTACTTCAATACGGCCATTAATAGCAGAAATAGAGAGCAAATCCAGGTTTTCCGAATAAGCTTCGCTTGCAGTTATTTCTGAGCCAATGGCAACTGGAGAGAAAGTTCCTGCATTTCCGGTCACTTTAAATTTCAGTTCAAATGCGATTGAATTATCATCCAGGGTTTTTGAGGCGCCATTTTCTTCGTTCCAGGAAGTGGTAAGAATACCTTGCGCCTTGCGAGTATCTCCAAAGAATCCGTGAATAGCCTTATTCTCGACAGAAACCAATTCCAGAACATGTTCATCCCATGAAACCGTAAACTGATAGCCGGCAATTTTTTGGAAATCCTTAACCATTACAGGAAGTGAAATAATTTGACCTGTGTGTGCCTTGGCTTCACCTAATGCTAATTTCATTTCACCCACAGCGCTTTGCTTTGGAATAGCCGGATTCCAGTCGTTATTCACATCGCCCAACTTGATTGCTATAAAGTCCTGATTGGCCTGGCTT
>CAYOYI010000146.1:0-6771 GCA_964408105.1 uncultured Chitinophagaceae bacterium
ATTCGGGACATGAAACCGGTTTAGCCACAACGCTTGCTGCTGTTGCTTTGGGCGCCTGTTTGGTTGAGCGTCACATCACGCTTGACCGCGCTATGTGGGGCACTGATCAGGCAGCTTCGGTTGAGCCCGGTGGTTTGCAAAAATTGGTCAGAGATATTCGCGATATTGAAAAAGCTTTGGGTGATGGCATCAAGCGCGTGTATGACAGCGAGAAAGGCGCGCTCAGAAAACTCAGGAATGTCGTCATCCCTGAAAATGCAAAAGTTGAGCCGCTCTGATGTTTGGCAGCCAGGTAGAATTAGTAACTACTATCCTGTTTTTCTCTGCAACAGCGGTCATCGTCACGCTCGAAAAACTCTATCCCTACCGAAAAGGATTAAAATTATTCCGAAAGGGTTTCTATCTGGATTTTGTCTGGTACTCCATCATCCAAAGCTACTTCCTTAAGATCCTCATTTTCGATTTCATCATCTTCCCCGTTGACCAGAAGTTCGACCTGTCGCGGCTGCAATTGATCACCGGCTTGCCTATCGGCTTGCAGGTGCTTTTCTTCTTCATCACGCATGATTTCTATATCTACTGGTTTCACCGCCTGCAGCACAATAGCAAAATTTTCTGGCGCACCCACGAAGCTCACCACTCCTGCAAGGAGGTTGATTGGGTCGCAGGCTCACGCTCGCACAGCCTCGAGATCATCATCAACCAGACCATCGAGTTCGCGCCCATCATCCTGCTCGGGGCCAACCCCGCAGTGGTGCCCATCAAAGCGCTGATTGATGCTGTATGGGGCATGTACATCCATTCGAACATTGACGTGAAGAGCGGCAAGTGGCAATATGTCATCAACGGCCCGGAGATGCACCAGTGGCATCACGCCAACGACCGCAGGACGTTCTATAAGAATTACGCCACCAAGCTCGCCTTCTGGGACTGGATCTTCGGCACTGCATTTTTGCCAAAGGACAAGCCTGCCGATTACGGCCTTTATTACGACTACCCCGATGACTACTTCCTCCAGCATGCCTTTGCATTCAAAAGGTTCAACTTCCGAAGGCTGTTTGAAAATCCCGTGATGGAAAAGATCTTTCATGCGCGGCAATATTTGATGCGGGGCATTACCGGCCTCTTCTCAAAAGAACCGCCACCCGTGCCCGCAGAAAAAATATCATTTCCGGAAAAAGCCGGAAGTTTCAAAAGAGCCTGACCTTGCATTGGATATACCTCCTTATCGCTTCCTTCTTTGAGGTCTGCTGGCTCTATTCGCTCAAGTATATTGATTTCAAAAAGATCAAAGAGATCCCCTGGCGCGAATTCTTCTCCGGCACAGAGCACCTGCTGAAAGTTTTGCCAGTTTTAGGCTATGTCGTATTCGGCATTGCCAACATCATCTTCTTCTCCTTTGCTATGCGCAAGCTTCCCGCATCCACCGCCTTTGCCGTGTGGCTGGGTGTAGCCATGGCTGCCGCCAAGGTCATTGACATCACCCTCCTCAAAGAGCCTTGGAACTTCACCCAGATCATCTTCATCCTCCTCATCCTCGCTGGGGTGATTGGGTTGAAAGCAAGTACCTGAGCTCTCAATACCAAAAACCAAGACGAGGAGATTCTAATCATTCATCCCTGCAACACTGTAATAAGACCCCGGAGCCGGTAATATGATCTCTTTATCCGGGTAGGCGCTTTTTATCGCGTGGTAAAATTTCTCCGGGTTCCCTGTCTGAACGGCTTTATAAGGTTTTTCCTTGGCTCGCATGAAATTTTCCCAATGGGCAAGAAAAACCACATCCGGTTCCATTAGGTCAATTGCCTCGTATGGATATTTTCTTTGCTTGTGGTCATTGGCAATGCCAAACACGGCCGCATCTGCTGTTCTTTCCCCGATTATAGCTTCCGGGAAAAAACCATTCTTCGGTTCCGATCCCGATGACTGAAAAAATATCCGGTACCCGATGGTTGTTTTGTCATCATCCAGAAAATCTATGAGATATGACAATGTCTGGCCGCACTTCCAGTGCCGGGTTTTAGTGGGGATTTCATCCAGGTCCTCCGTGTAAGGCCCTTCATGAAGGATGACATTCAGAAAGTGTGGAGGATGCGTGCTCAATGCCGCCATCAATCGTATTGTGCTGTCAGCGCTGTAAATCCATTGTCCGGCACGGACGCTGTCGGCAGCAAGCCCATTCATTGGTAGGAGCGCTTGCGATAATCCGGCAGGCGCTAACGTATGTTTCATGGTTTGACTTCCACAAAATTTTGCGGAAGCCGGGATTTTTGCCGCCATATATGGCAGATCCATCAAATGGTCATAGTGGGCATGGCCCGCTGCTACTATATTGACATTGGCTAAATCCTGCTCAGATACATACTTATTCACCAGTGCCGTATCTGTTTTGATCTTGCCGAACAAAACCTTCCGCATGGGCGGGTTAGAAATAAACGGGTCGGTTAAAACCGATCTTCCGTTGAATTCAAACAGAAAACATGCAACACCAAGAAATTTTATTTTCACGGAATCATTTGCCGGAATTTTTTGCGCTAACCGGCCACCGTGATGGATGATACTAAGATCACCGATCTTTTTGCTGCATCCGGAGCATAACCATATAACACAAGCAAGCAGCAAAAGTTTATTTCCTTTCATTAAGCGTTCCAAACTTAACCCGTCAAAACAAACATTTCGGAAGTTTTTGGGATGCGCATGATGATTTAAGCGACCGTTTTACTTATATCTGCGTCTGCCGTCCAAAAGGGCGGAGCCGTTCTTTTGGACTGGAGTTTTTCTTTGCTACCTTTCTTTTGGGGCAATGCCAAAAGAAAGTAGAGGCACAAAACTCCGGATCAAGTGTGCGCATAATTTCTTCGATCCCAAAAACAAGGGGATTCCTCCCGAGTTCTCGGGACGGGAATGACAGAGTAAGGGACAAATATTTAATCAACTAACTTTAGCGAAAACAAAGACAAATGAATGCTATTGTAATAAAAAGCAAATCAAAAGATAACCTGAGGTTGCTAATTGAGCTTGCTGAAAAACTGGGCGAAGATGTCACTAAACTCAGTGAAGATCAAATGGAAGACCTTGCCCTGGGCAGTCTCATGAAAAAATCGAGAACGGGAAAGAACGTGAGCCGGGAAACCATCATGAGCCAGCTTCGTTCTAAATGAAGATAAGCTCTCAACTCATCATTGGTATCCCTGCGCGCCTGCCGTCCAAAAGGGCGGAGCCGTTCTTTTGGACTAGACTTTTTCTTTGCTACTTTCTTTTGCGGCAATGGCAAAAGAAAGTAGAGACACAAAACTTCGGATTACGTTTTGCGCATAATTTCCTGTAATACTAAACAAAAAACAAGAGGATCCTCCCAGTTCTCTGGACGGGAATGACGGTAATCTGTTTGCAATCAGGGGATGCCGGAATGCCTCAGAGCAGTCATCCGGCATGACACAAGTCAGAAGATCACTTAAAAACCCTCGCCACCCACCTCGGCAGAATGATCAGGCCAAGCAGCAGGTAAGGATAAAACGTGAATGTGCGCCACAATGCGGTGACGGTTGCCACCAATCCTCCGGGCATCATGTCACTGATGAATGCGGGAAAAGAGATCTCGGCAAACCCGCTGCCTCCGGGCGAGGGCGCCATCATGAGGATGACCATGAGCGCTACCTGCCGCGCATAGAGCAGCAGATGGTGCCCCACCGGGGTGACGATCATGATGAGGCAATTGGCTATGAGAAAACGCGCTGACCATGTGCCGGCTGTCATGAGGAAAGATTTAGCCCAGAAGGCAAAGCTTCGGTGCTTCAGCTCGTCAGATGCCTGAATGAGTTGGTCGCCAATTTCTTCAGCCTTGTGCTGCCAGCGCTTCAGCCACTTGATGGACATCACCTTCACGAGCACCCACTTGATCACATCAGGCTTGCCAAACAATCCATAGATAACCAGCAACGTGTAACCGAGCAGCAATACAAAGGTGACGAGAAAGAATGCTCTGTTGAAATTCCCGACATGGCCGCCCGGGAACAGCGTATTAAACTCAAGCGCCAGCGTTGCGATGATCAGCACTACCAGCAGGAAGGACATATCGAGCAGGATCGTGCAGAGGTCTATCGCGATTGCCTTACCGGTCTTGATGCCTTCTTTCGCCAGCAGCAGCAGGGCAACGGCAGTGCCGCCAACAGCAGTGGGAGTGGCAGCAGAACTAAATTCCCATAGCAATATCACCTGGAAGCTGGCCTTCCAGCTCAGATGCTTGTCTGTAAGAAAGCGGATGCGCCACATGTAGAAGAACTGTCGCAAGCCCATCATCACAATGGCCATCCCCAGCCAGAAAAGCGAAAACCATGACCATTCGATTTGTGAGAATGCTTCCCTGTCGAACTTGCGGATGAAAACGGCCACCAGCACGGCAATTCCAATCAGCACGGGCAGGATGATCCTCCGGGCAGAAAACTGCTCCAGTATTTTTTTACCGGTTGCCGACATGTATCAGTTGAGCTTCAGCCAGAAATTGTTTGTCCCCTCGCCCAGTTTCAGTTCGATGAGGTTTTGCTGTATCAATTCCAAAAGGGAGAGAAAAGTGAAGATGGCATGAATGCGGTTTTCACATTCGTGGAAGACGTTGTCAAATGAATCGAATTTCTCTTTCTTCAACCTGCCCAGAATCTTCTTTTTGGTTTCTTCGATAGTGTAAGGATACTTTATGACAGTATGCTTCACCTTATCCTGCTCCTCGTACTTTTTCAGTACACCATTAAAGGCGTTGAACAACTTAAAGAGTGTAAGTGAATGCAGCTCGGCATCGCCTCCGCTGAGTTCACTGAGCTGAATCAAATCACGCTGCACATTTCCTCGGGCGAACATTTTCATCCGCTCCTCTTCCATCTGCGACATTTCCTCCACCACTTCCTTGAACTGCTTGTATTCCACAAGGCGCTGAACGAGCTCCTGTCGCGGGTCAATCTCCTGCCCCTGCTCGTCAAGCTCTTTTCTCGGTAAAAGCATTTTCGCTTTTATCCGCATGAGCGTGGCGGCAACCAGAATGAATTCGCTTGCCAGCTCGATATTGAGTGATCCAGCCTGATGCAGATACTCCAGAAAATCATCAGTGATCTTCCTGATAGGAATGTCATAAATGTCCAGCTCATCGCGCTCGATGAAAAAAAGAAGCAGGTCAAAAGGGCCTTCGAATTGGGGGAGTTTTATCTCGTATGATGTAGCGGTCGTCATCTGGATTTAACGGGTAAACAAAGGTAATTAATTATCGATGCATCAAATAAGGCTAACTCAAGAAAGGATTATTCTGTTTCTCAAAACCGATGGTAGTTTCCGGTCCATGCCCGGAATATACCTTAACATCATCACCTAACGGTAACAAACGTTCCTTTATGGAAGCAATCAATGTGTTATAATCTCCTCCCGGAAGATCGGTGCGTCCAATGCTTTGATTGAAAAGCACATCTCCTGCAATTAATAGATTCTCTTTCTTACAAAACAGACAAACTTCACCGGGAGAATGTCCGGGTGTGAAGATCACTTCAAGCTCAGTGGAGCCAAACTTTACCACGTCTCCGTCATCGAGAAATTTTTCAGGCTGCGGGGAATCGGTCATTTGGACACCAAACATGCCCGCAAACCGGACGGCAGATTGCAGCACCGGCACCTCCAATTTGTGCATCACCGGCTTCAATCCGTAGGTATCAAAGACAAACTTGTTTCCCATCACATGATCCACGTGGCAATGGGTATTGATCAGCATGACAGGCTTGAGATTTTCAGAATCAATGAAACCGGTCAGTTCCTTTTGCTCGTGAACTTCGTTACATCCGGGATCAATAATGATACATTCTTTCGTTTCATCGTATAAAACATAGGTATTTTCCTGAAACATATTGAACGTGAAACCCGCAATAGCCGTCATCTTGATTGCGTTTAAATTTGTTAATTTCAAAACGGTTCGCGCGCCAAAACTAAACTAAAGAGCACTTATCCCAGTTCACGAATGAAGTCCGCCCGCTGGTTTGCAAACGTATCCATCCTTTTGTTTTTTTTCTTTGTTGTGCCCTTAACGTCTTTTGGGCAAGGCACGCAAACTACCTTCGGACAGAATCGCGTTCAATATAAAAAGTTTGAATGGTCATATTATGAGACAGAAAAGTTCACCACTTATTTCTATCTCGGTGGGCAGGACATCGGCAAGTTTGTGATACAATATGCGGAGCAGGAACTGCCGAAGATCGAGGAGATGATGCAGAACAAGATTAATAGGCGCATCACAATATTGGTTTATAACGACCTGTCCGACCTGAATCAAACTAATATAGGCCAAAGCCTTGAGCTGGTTCATCCAGCCGGCACGGTGAAAATCATTGCAAATAAAATGTTCGTCTATTTTAATGGGAATCATGAGCACCTGAAAAAACAGATCAGGCAGGGGCTCGCACAGATCTATATCAATCATGTTTTGTTAGGCGGATTTGTGCAGGAGGTAATTCAGAATTCATTTTTGCTGAATCTTCCTGAATGGTTCACCAAAGGATTAGCCGCCTATGCCGGAGAAGACTGGAGCGTTGAACTGGATAACAAGCTGAGAGACGGAATACTGACAGGCAAGTATAAAAAATTCAACAGGCTGTCAGGAGATGATGCAAAGTTTGTCGGCCACGCCCTGATGCATTATGTAGAAGAGAAACACGGAAAGTCGGCAGTTCCGAATTTGCTTTACCTCAGCCGCACGAACAGAAGTATTGAAAGCGGTTTCCTGTTTGTGCTTGGCAACTC
>CAYOYI010000146.1:6871-9270 GCA_964408105.1 uncultured Chitinophagaceae bacterium
GTTACCCTGGTAACTGACCTTGCCTATCCATTGCTGGCATGGTCGCCTGACGGAAAAATATTGGCAACGATTTTTGAAAGGCGCGACAAACTCAGGATGCTGTTGTATAATGTTGAAACAAAGGAAAGGGTGAAGCAGCGCATCACAAAATTCCAGCAGATACACAATTTCGCTTTCACCGATGACCCGCGAACATTGGTGATGTCGGCATCCAATCGCGGCCAGAGCGACCTCTACACCTACTATATTCCTTCAACCACAGTTGAGCAGTTGACCAATGATTATCACGATGACCTCCATGCGGGATTTATCAAGATCGGAGATAAAAGAGGAATTCTGTTTGCCTCAAACAGGCTGAACCCGCAGCTTATGGACGAAAAGCTCGACACAGTTTTGCCTCAGGGAAATTTTGACCTTTATTTCTACGATCTTGGCACACGGTCAAAAACATTGACCAAAGTAACTACGACACCTAACACTTTCGAATCCGAGCCCGTGCAGATCAATGACAGCATGTTTGCCTTTATCAGTGATGATAACGGGGTAATGAATCGCCATGCCGGTTTCTTCAAACAAATTTCAACCGGATATGACACCACTTACTATTTCAGAGATTCAACCGTTACGAATCCTTCGTGGACAGTGGATTCGCTGAGTGAATCGGCAATTCAGTCGCTTGATTCGACAGACATTTACCGTACCTTCAAGGACACGGCTTTTACATTTCCCATCACCAACTTTTTCACAAACATCATAGAGCACGACATCAGTCACACTGCCGGAAAAAGCGTTGAGATGCACTATATGGCATCGAGGTATGAGTTCTTCCTCAATGATATTGACAGTCCATTAACCCGGATGAAAACCTCTCCTACTTATTACGAGAATTTCCGGCAGCTTCAGCTAAACCGAATACAGGCTGCCAATAAAGAGCAAGAAAAGAAAGAAGAAACTGGAGAGGCAGAGATCATCAGTGATATTGAGGATTCGGTTGAGTATTTCTTTCAAAGCGATTTCAATACCGTGCCGGAGATGAATGTCCCTGTATATATCGACCGACCGGAAACCTCCGGGCCTATTCCATTCCACCGCCTGTCGAAAGTCAGGCCGTACCGGGTGAAGTTCTCAACCGATTATGTGCAATCGAATCTGATTGACAACAGCATCATCATGACGCGGTACCAGAAGTTCACTCCAAATGGACCCACCGGATTCAACAATCCATTTCCAGGTCCCGCGATAAGTTTTGGGGTGAGTGAATTGTTCGAAGATCATTTGATTGGCGGAGGATTTCGCTTCCCTTATGATTTTAAGGGCTCAGAGTATTTTATCACTTATGAAAATCTGAAAAAGCGGCTGGACAAGCGATTCATGTATTACCGTAAGGTTGACACCGAGAATTACTCTGACAAGATACCGTTTTACAATCTTGATCTAACCACCGAAAGCGTTGAAGCCAAGTTGAAAACCAACTATGTGGAGATGAGGCTGAGCTATCCGTTTGATGTTATCAAAAGCCTGCGCTGGTATTTCGCGTACCGGCATGAGAACTATGTGTTTCAATCAATTGATGATATCACCCATAACCTGCCTAATTATAAGGAAAGCTGGCTTTTTTTCAGGATGGAATACATTCATGACAACGCAATCAATATCGGCCTGAACCTCATGGAGGGCATTCGTTTTAAAGTATTCGCAGAGATACACAAAGAGATGCTGCTGACTGACCAATCGCTTGGCAGCGTTGATCTTACATTGCCGGATTTCAATGATGCCTACTTCATGGTGTTCGGTTTTGATTTTCGCTATTACCAAAAAGTGCACAAGAATATTATTTGGGCAACCAGGTTTTCTTGGGGCTCATCGGTCGGGAACCGAAAGCTGCTCTATTATCTCGGAGGGGTTGACGGGCAACTGCTGGCATATTTGCCGAGCGACCAGAATGGAACTCTTCCTCCATATGATTCGGAAGCATCTGTGTCGCAGGATCAGAACTACGCTTACCAGGCTCTCGCAACCAACCTTCGCGGATTCGATCAGAATATCAGAAATGGCAACAGCTATATTTTGGTAAATACCGAATTGAGAGTGCCGATCATTTCTTACTTGAGTTCCTCCGTCAAGTCAGAATTCCTGAAGCATTTTCAGATCGTTGCATTTTTCGATGTAGGCACCGCCTGGGAAGGCGTGAACCCCTGGAACAGGGACAGCCCGATCTCCGAAGAATCTTTTGGCAGCGATCCTGTAACGGTTACCGTCAATTATTATAAGAACCCAATCGTGTTCGGATATGGAGTTGGTTTCAGAAGCACTCCAATATTCAAGCTGTTCGGGTTGCTTGGATATTACTGGCGCGTTGATTTTGCATGGGGAAATGATAGCGGAGTTACCAGCAACCG
>CAYOYI010000147.1:0-9269 GCA_964408105.1 uncultured Chitinophagaceae bacterium
CAACCGAAAGGTCAATAGCTCCATCGGAGCCGCTGCGGCATGATACGTTGGTGATAATGGCTGAAAGTTCAACACCGCCCCCAATGTTGTTGATCGTTACGGATTCAGAAGCCGTACATCCCTTGTTGTCAGTAACAGTTACGGTGTACGTTGCGGCAGACAAGCCGCGGAGGTCTTGTGTGGTGGCTGAGTTGGACCATAAGTAAGCGTACGGTGCAGTTCCTCCTGCGGGTGTCAGATCTATACTCCCTGATGTACATCCCTGATCTACTTTACTTGATGATGTTGTGAGTGTTGTCGGTTGTGTTAAAGTTGTTGATGTCGTTGCGGTAAGACTCAAGGCGTCCGTTACCGTAACCGTATATGAACCTGCAACTACTCCTGAAAGGTCTTCAGAGGTTGCACTGTTTGACCATAAGTAACTGAAAGGTGGTGTACCGTTTGAAACAGTGATATCAACTGCGCCATCACTACCGCCATTGCAAGAAATATTTGTACTTCCGGTAATAGCTGCTGAAGGAGCCAGCGCGGTAAAACCGATTCCTAATTGTGTGGTAACACCACTGGTCATCGCATTTCTGGTTGCTGTGCTTCCGGAAAAGGCAGCATGTGTTCCGTTCAAGGTCCAGTTGCTGCCACCGGTAGCTCTTTTGATCACTTTGGTAATTGAGCTTGTAGAATAAGAAGCGAAGCCGGTGGCAACCAATGTCGCATTGAAATTTGTGCTTGCCATCGAATTTGCAGCAGTGAGATTCCAATAACCCTCGGTGAAGGCGTAAGCAGTGTATTGTGAGCTTTCATTTAACGGCAATCCCGCGTTGCCCGGGTCGGATGCCACGAATGAAACTATCAATGAACCGTTGGTCAGGTTACTGAAATTTAAAGTAGCGGGGCGATAACTTGATGCGGTACCCACCGGGAATAATCGGTCGCTGCCGGTTGCGGCTATCCATCGTTCAAACTGGCCGATGATCGTTCCTGAAGTGCGAGAAAGTGTTCCGACATTTGCGGTTCCTGTTCCGAGTGTGATCTTGTTGCCGTTGGCATCAATGTTACCGGCTGTCATGGTGAGTGTGTTTGATACAACAACATTTCCTGAGAGCGATAGTCCGCTGCCGGAATTATTCACGGTCATTCTGTAAAAAGTTTCTGCGGAAACAGTTTGGGAACCTGTCCCATTGAAAGTAACGGTGTTGGTATTTTCATTGAACGTTCCCCCGCTGTTGGTCCAGCTTCCTTTCACATTGATGTTAGATGGACCTACCTGGCTCATGGTTCTTCAGCTGTTGATGGTGACATCATAAAATGTCCAGCTTCCTGTGCTTGTTAATTGAGTGTTGGTTGCATCATTGAAAACGACCGTTCCCGCTGTGGCAGAAAAGGTGCCGGCATTAGACCAGGTTCTGTTACCGCCTTGGAAAGTGATCGTGCCGCCCGTTTGGGTGAACCGTGATACACTTGCCATTGTAAGATTGTTTTGGAAAGTGAGTGATCCCCCGGAAATCTTGATGCTAAGTTTTCCTGTAACTGTAGGAGCAGCATCCGTCACTGCACCGACAAGCGTTACGGTACCACCTGAGATTGTGATCAATGTGCTGTCCGTTGTTGTACGGTCAAATTGAGTTGCTCCGTTATTGGTAAAGGTGCCCCCCGAAATATCCAATGTGCAATGAAAACCCGGTTTATTGTTACCATCAAGCAACACGTAATCACCAACAGTGAATGTACCTGCATCCATGTCAATTTTTGAGCTGGCCAAATTGGCTTTGATCATTAAATAACCAGTTACCGTTACAGTAGAAGTACCGCTACTTTGGTTAATATTCAAAGTACCACCATCGTCAATTTCCATATCATCGGAAACCGAAAGTGTGCCACCCGTGAGGTTGAACACACCGCCTCTTTTCACCTTGAAGTCCTTATTAGCGTTAACACTCAGTGTGCCCGCACTCATGTTCACAGTGGGAATAGTGGAGCCGCCACCATCTACTTCAAAGTTGTCATTGATTGAAAGGTTAGCCTGAATCGTCAAGACAGCCCCATTAAGCACTTTTACCTTCTTACAAGAAAATGAAGAATTGCTGCTGATAATTGGAGCATAAGTATAATTGGAAGGATCAATTTCTACATCGTCTCCTCCACCGGGAAAACTGTTTCCCTGCCAGTTATTCGCGTCATTCCAGTCAGAGCTGACATCGCCCTCCCAGTTTTTGACACCGGCAAACGAAGGATTGTTAATAAAAAATACAAGGAGAGAAATGAGCAGTAATTGCCATGTAAGAACACTACTTACCTGCATCGTGGCTCTATGTGGTTGGTACGAGAAGCTCATTTTCTTCTTTCTATGGGTAGTAGAAAAGACACTGCGTGCCGGTTTTCTTTTACGAATGGTTGAATATTTAGGTTTCAAGGACGACCTAATACTTTAGATGAAAAAATTATTTCTACGAGAATTCTCGTATTCGGTTGCGCGTATCGGTAAAATTGTGGTCCGAAAGATTTCCCGGAGAAGCCCCTCCGGAAGAAAGGAGGGGAAAAGGATTCGGTTGATTCAACTACTTCACCAGTAACAATTTCTGGGTATGCTGCACTGCATTATCAGCAAAAACCGAAAGCATGTAGGTGCCGGCTGGAAGACTTTTGGTATCAATCACACCGTTCAACAATTCCCCATCAGGCAATAAATTCTCACGATATAATATCCTTCCGGCCACATCGGCTATCTCAATTGTTATTGACTGAGCTTTAATGCTGCTACCAATATTGAAGAATTCATTTGCCGGTTGCGGATATAACCTCCAGTCATAGGCCGCAGATATTCCTGTAACAGACGTACTGTTTGTGTCGGGTATTCCTTCCTTTAACATAATTAAGGCAACATCCTGGCACTGGCCTTCAGAAGCTATGCAGGTGACGTATTTGAAGTTGGTATCCATTGGTTCAACGTTAAACGAGGAGGATCTTCCTGTACCAAAACAGTCAATGCTGCACCAACTGATCGCTGCATTGCCGTTACCATTTGATACCGTTGCGGACAATGATACCGGACCTTCACCAGGTTCATAAAACAACGTGTCTTTGGGCTGGACGTCCAAATCAAGCGCACAGCAGAACGAACGGTCATTGATAACCGCATGCATACGCAGCATCAGCCGGTAAACCACACTCTTAATATATTCAATGCCTAAAGTATCCGAAGGATGATCCTTGCCATCCATAGTATAGAGATAACTGCATACTCCATTAGCTCTGGCAGCGGAATCAACCAGGTAACTTCCGTACATGTTAAAAAAGCCAAGAGTTAGTCCGGCAAATGCACCCTCCGCATAAGGCACTATATTATCCTTATTTCCGTGTGCTGAAATAACCGGTACATCACCCGGCTCTATCCAATCTGTGGCCAGCAATGCCCCGGAGACCTGAAATACACCCAAGGCATCCCAACTGTAATTCGGATATAATCCCGAAGTACTATTGAAGCCTCCAAGTGAGGCTATTGGAGAAATATCACCTCCCCCGAGTTCAGCCAGTTCGCTTTCCTTATCACAATAGGCAACCATCAATGCGGTGATCCCCCCTGATGAGGCGCCTCCGATCAGAATCCGGCTGGTGTCAATGTTGTAATTATTCCCTAACTCCGCATAATCAGCCTTCAGGTACTGAACTGCAGCCCGCATATCCTGCATCGGGCGAAAGAAAATGCGCATGTGACGCGGTGGTATGCCTAATACCTCCAATGCAAGTTGTCCGGCATCATCATATATCCTGTAATCTATTGAGGCCACAACATAGCCGGCTCTTGCCAGATGCTCGCACACCAATACTACATACCAATCGTCACGGCTTCCGGTCACAAAGCCTCCGCCAAAAGCGAAAATAGCGACCGGGCGATTGGTAGCGGTATCTCCGTAAGGCTCATATATATCCATATATAGTTCTTGCATGTTGCCATTAGCTCTTGGACCCTCCCCGAACTTTACAGTGGTCACTATTACAGAATCAAAGACCGGAGAAATATACCTGCAATCTTCACAACTTTGGCTGAAGACAGTACTATTACCAAAAAATAGCGCCACCGCAAGAGTAATTCGCATTAGCATTCTCATAACACGAGATTTACAATTATTAGGTATGGATAAATTTCAGAAAGAAAATTGAAACCGCAAAGCACTTGCGAGACCTCCAGAAGCAATCACCACTCCAACTGAAATCTATAAAAAACCGGAGTTTATTTTCGGGAAGCCTTCTCCCGGAATTTGCGCGGCTCCTTCATCTTATTTTTATGCCGGATGAGCATCTTCTTCAAATCCGCAGAAATAAGAATTAAAGCACGGCTAAAACTTTCGGCACGTTCAGTTGAAAACACGTCTTCCTTCGGCACAGCAAGCCTCACCTCCACAACATAATTTTTATTTCGGTCATCATTCTCTACCTTAAGCGTGACATCACATTTTTCAATGCGATCATAGAATTTTTCCAGCTTGCTTAATTTTTCTGTGACAGATTTCGTATGCGCCTCATCAGCTTTAAAACCAACCGACTGAATTTGAATTTTCATAACAGGAGAATTTAGCGATCTTGTAATGCAACAATACTAAAAAAAGAGCTGGGAGCACATTATGACTTATATCATACCAGAACCCGTAAAGTTTAAACAACTTTTGCACCGATCATGGTTGTTTTAGTGATGGGACTGCCCGGTTCAGGTAAAACTTATTTTGCAAGCCTTCTTGCGAAAAAAATGGAAGCCATGCATTACAACAGTGACCATATTCGCAAAGAGGTTGGTAAGTGGGATAAGTACGATGATATGTCAAAACTAAATACCTATGACGCCATGTTGTCAAAGATGCATGAGGCTGTTCAGGCTGGAAAAGATGTTGTACTTGACGCTACTTTCTATAAGCAGTACCTAAGGGATAAATTTTACAATACCGCGGAGCAGCTTAACACACCGCTGCTTATGATCGAAGTAAGAGCAGCGGAGGATACAATCCGCCAAAGGGTGTCAAAGCCACGGGCAGACAGCCAGGCTGATTATGAAGTTTATGAAAAGATCAAGGCAGAATTTGAGCCTGATGAAAAGGACCATTTGGTGTTGTATTCTGATGAAGAATCCACAGAAACTATGATCAGCAAAGCATTGAATTATATAAGAAGCAATGACCAGTGAGGAAATAAAATCAATAATTAAAACCCGTTCCCTTCCCGGCAACGAAAAAGGGAAACTGACAGAAACGCATATCTCCTGGGTAATTCTCACCAGCCATTTTGCATATAAGATCAAGAAGCCGGTATCTTTTTCATTTCTTGATTTCTCTACCCTTGCTAAGAGGAAATACTTCTGTGAACGGGAAAAGCAGCTAAACTCACGCCTTGCTAAAAATGTGTATCTGGGAGTGCTTCCGGTGAAGAAGCAGGGCTCCAAAATATCCATAGGAGGGAAAGGAGAAATCATTGACTATGCTGTGAAAATGAGGCGCCTGATGCGCTCACGGGAGATGGACGGGATGTTACAGGCAAAACGTGTAACTACTGAGCACATTATTTCCATTGCAGAAACACTTGTCCCTTTTCATCGCCAGGCCGAAATCATCAAAAAAGAATTTGATACAAAGACCCTGAAAACTTTGTTCAATGATATCCTCAGCGTTAAAACTTTTGTCAAGACAACAATCAGCCCGAAAGGAAGTGAGATAATTAACGAAGCAATTCGAAAGTCAAATCAATTTCTAATTCAAAATCGCTCCGCATTTCGGCAGCGCGCTACGGACGGTTTCATAAGGGATTGTCATGGCGACCTTCACTCTGCTAATATTTTCCTTTACAAACAGCCCGTGATTTTTGACTGCCTTGAATTCAATGACTCTTTTCGTCAGATTGATATACTCAATGAACTTGCTTTTTTCTGCATGGATTTGGAAGAATACGGGCGCAAGGACCTTAGCAAAAAATTCATTGAGCATTACAACAAGCTTTTCCCGGTGATCCGGAAAAGCAGTGATGAGGCTTTATTTTGGTACTACAAACTGTACCGGGCAAACGTAAGAACTAAAGTGAACGCACTTAAAGCCATGCAAGCAACAAATCCCTCGAAGCTCAAAAAACGAAGCGGCTTAGTTAAGAGCTATCTCACCTTGATGGGAAAATATCTGAAGGCGATATAAATAATTATTCCCCTGGCTTTAATTAGTGATCCCGTAGGGATTCGAACCCCAAACCTTCTGATCCGTAGTCAGATGCTCTGATCCAATTGAGCTACGGGACCTGTTTTTTATTTTACGTAACTGATTGACTGTTAGTAACTTCCTTTCTTTTGTTACTCTTTTCTTTTCACTTTCTAACTCTTATTTACTATCTTTAAGGTCACATTCAAGGTCACATTTTTAAACCTCAAAGCTATGTTAGAACAGAAAGTATCAATCAGCTTTTTTCTTGATAAGTCACGCCCGAACACTGACGGCACATGCCTAATCAAGATGAATATTTACTGCAAACCTAACAAAAAAAGATTTGCAACTACCTTCCATGTTACTGAAGAAGATTGGAAAAAGTTGAATAGTCCCAAGCTGCGGGATGAAAATCTAAAAGCATTAAAACAGAAGTTGAGCGCCCTTGAAGCATCAGCAGAAAAAGTAATATCTAAAATCACCCCGTTTTCTTTCGTTGCATTTGAAGAAGCATTTTTCAATAAGTCCGAAGGCACAAAAAACACATCCCTTCAATACTGGTTTGATAATTACATTAAAAGGTTGAAGGATAAAGGGCATGTAGGAACTGCAATTTCCTACAGGACTACAATTAACTCACTCAATCTTTTCAAGAGAAACTTGCACCTTCACGATATCACCCCGCTTCTTTTGGAGGAGTACGAAGCCTTTTTAACCGATAGCGGAAAATCTCTTACCTCAGTTGGCATCTACATGCGCCAGCTTCGGGCAATCATTAACCAGGGTATCGGTGCCGGGTTGTTGTCTTTCGACAAATACCCGTTCAGGAAATATAAAATCCCATCAGGCAGGAATATCAAGAAAGCCCTTTCACAAAATGACATTAACAAGCTGTTGAATTATAAAACCAAGGATGCAGATGAAAGGAAGGCGCTTGATTTCTGGATTTTCTCTTACCTGTGCAGCGGGATAAACTTCGCGGACATCATTGAATTGAAGCCCGCTAATGTGGACGGCAATTTCCTTCAATTCGTTAGGGCAAAAACTAAGTTCACAAAAAAGAAAGATTTGCGCCCGATAAGAGTTGGTTTGCACCCGAGAGCCGTTGAGATTATTGAGAAGTGGAAAAATACTGATCCTGCAAATCCTTACTTGTTCCCAATCCTTGCTGAAGGCTTGAAGCCAATCACAGTGAAGTATCGCTGCCAGCGTTTCTTGAAATGGGTTAATGAGAAGATGGAAACAATCCGTCAGGAGTTAGGTATTGAGCAGAAAATCGGAACCTATGCAGCAAGGCACTCATTTTCTACCGTGATGAAAAGGAAAGGCGTTTCCACCGAGTTTATTAAAGAGTCATTAGGGCATAGTTCAATTGCCATTACAGAAAATTACCTTGATAGTTTTGCGGATGAAGTGAAACTGGATTACACCACGCTTTTAACAACCCCGTGATGGAGTTACCCATATTTAACAGCATCTTATTCCGGGAGTTAAGACCGGGGCAGGTTGATGCTACCGACCGAAAGAAGTTCATGTCAATGGTGAATACTGCTAACGCAGTTTCACCCGCTACTTACGGAGAGTTGCTTTCGCAACTCTCCACCCTGCTCACTGATTTTCCTGAACTGCGGAAGGCAATAACTCCAGCGACCGCACTTAAAGTAAAATTGCAACCACTCCTGTATTGCGTACCTCTCCCCCAACACAGTGACCCCATCACCCAATTTTATTCACTCCTGATTGAAAAGGAAACACTTCGTGTTTCCAATTTGCTTGCTCAGCAAATTGCCGCACTGCCTGACGAGTTAGTAAAACCCTATGATGTCAAGCAGGCACTTAAAAGTGTCAGGGTACTTGCAGCGAAGACTACAAAGCATTTGCGGGAAAGCGGTTTCACCGCCTTCCCTGACGGGAGCAGCCCGTTAGAACACTTCGTGTTCTTCACACAAAAACAAATGCTTTCAGCATTGTTTTTTGAAATACAGGAAAGGTTTAAGGACCTGTTGGCACAGCGCGAAACACCGCAATCATTTTCCAATACCTATTTGCAAGAACCACACAACCCAATAGAGCTGCAACCCACCCCCGACTTTTTTGAATTTCACATCAACCGCCTCATTCCTGAAAACAAGTTTTCAGAGCCGGACGCCCTTGATTTGCTAAAGCAAATCAATCAGCAGCAAGATGCAAAGTTTGCAAACTTGCAAGCGGCACTTGAAAACCTGATTTTCCTACGCTCTAAAAACCATGACAGCGCAGCTTTAACCCTCGACCTACTCGCAAGCCAGGACTTTGTAAAGCAGCATCTCTCAACCGCTAAAGAAATGATAACCCAAGAGATTAACCAATACAACACCGGACACGAAAGGCTTGATGTTGTGGACTCCGCTTTAGAACCGCTTGACTATATCCAGCCAACGTCCATGAACAAACTTTCCATCCCGCAAAAACTTTTCCTGTGGTTACAGGAAAAGAAAGCCCTTTACACTGCCACCGCCAGCCAAATCTACACGGTGGAACTGGACCCGGAAGCAGCTTTGCGCAAGAATGGAAAACCCGTTGCTAAGAGGTCACATACCACCGTGCAGATAGAAAAGCAAACAGCACATGAGTACTTGAAATTTATGAGCGGATATAACCGGATGAATGAGCAAATAATGCCTGAACCTGATTTCAAAAAACTTATCAGTGCCATTTCTACACTGATTGAAACGGGAAACGTGCCTAAGAATCTAAAACCAATTCCGCAAATAGGTTTGAAGACGAATTTCATACGCTACACTTTTTACAAATTGCACCAAACGCTTTTCACTACTAATAAAATCAAACCCGAGTGGATTGATTTTCTCCACGCATTTTTTGTCCAATTCAAGAACACCGCAAAATCCACTACCAAAGCCAAGTTTGCTGAAAAGCCAAAGTCCTATGAAAAGGACTTGGCAGCTATCCAACAGAAGGTTATTTAGGTGACGTGATATAACCTTCGCATCACCTCTTTTTCACCCTTTCCCTTTGCTTTCTTTTTAACGCAAAAACTGAAAGCAATGGAAGACAATTCCCAAATCCTTGAAAAGCTCACCGAGATAGCAACGAAGCTCG
>CAYOYI010000148.1:0-9268 GCA_964408105.1 uncultured Chitinophagaceae bacterium
AGTCGCTACTTAAAATACCAGCAATCTCTCGGGCAGGCGTCCGCCTCATGTATAGCCCAAGCCACAAGTGAGCAACTCGCAAAGCAATCGCGGCAACACTTGCGGCAGCGATGGGTTCATCTTCTTCATTCAATATTTCCTCTTTCTTCGGATAAAAGTAATTTTCAACCTTATTCCACCCAAAAATCAGCAGATGACAGAAACAAGCAGGTCAGAAATAAAGATCAACGTTGAGCTTGATGCCCAGAAAATCCCTCACGCTATTTCATGGCAGGCAGACGGCTCCGGTGAAAAAGGAAAAAGTTGCGAGGCTTTCATGCTTTCCATTTGGGATGGCGCTGATAAGAACACGCTGCGCATCGATCTCTGGACGAAGGAAATGCGCATGGATGAAATGACAACTTACTTTTTCCAAACATTGATGTCAACTGCAGAAACCTACGAACGCGCTACAAATTCTAAAAACGTAGTGAACGAAATGAAGCAGTTCTGCGAGCAGCTTTCCAAAAAGATCACTGCGCAGATGAGCGCCAAAGGACAGTGAGCCAGTTTCCTCTTTGCAATAATTTTGTCATTCTTGATCTTACTTGTAGCAAAAATTGCGTTAAAGTATTATTATTATGATAAACCTTTAAGCCATGAAGTCCCGCATCCTTTTAGTTGAAGACGAGAAAAATTTGCAGGAAGCCATCCGCATGAACCTCGAGATGGAGGATTACGAAGTGGAAGTAGCAGCTTCCGGTCAGCAGGCTTTGAAAAAATTCGGTGAGCAGCGCTTTAATCTCGTGATCCTGGATGTGATGATACCGGAGCTGGACGGCTTTGCAGTTTGCGAGCGCATCAGGCTTGAAAATGCCAGCCTGCCGATTCTTTTCCTCACGGCAAAAGACACGCATGCCGACAAGATCAGGGGCCTGAAATCCGGAGCGGATGACTACGTGACCAAGCCATTCAGCCTTGAGGAATTATTACTGCGCGTGCAAATCTTAGTGCGCCACAGCATGAAGGGAACAAAGAGCGAACAGTCAACAAGAACGTACGAGTTTAATGGCAACCAGATAAACTTCGCTACATTCGAAGCAAAAGGCGTGAAAGGCAAAATGAAACTCACGAAAAGGGAAACGCAATTACTCAAGCTTCTGATTGACCACAAGAATGAAGCGGTTTCACGTCAGCAAATTTTACAGTACGTGTGGGGCTATGATATTTTTCCCTCCACGCGAACGATAGACAACTTCATCCTCTCATTCAGAAAATATTTTGAGAGAGACGTGAAGAATCCCAAGCACTTCCACTCGATCAGGGGCGTGGGATACAAATTCACGGATTGATGAAATGCATCCCTGGGATGTGATCGTGATTGATCGCATCTATAATCTTCCGGTAGTCAGCCGGGTTGTCAACAAAATTGATCTCCGATACATTGAGCACGAGAATGATCTGCTTGGTCAGGCTCCTGAAATATTGAAAATAGGCGAGCTGTATTTTCTCAAGGTATTCCGGCTTTATGTCCTGCTCATAGCTTCTGCCACGTTTGGCGATATTCATCATCAGGCTCGCAACATCATTGTGCAGGTAAACAATTAACTGAGGTTGCGGTATGCTCGGATAGATGATGTCAAACAGCCTCCTGTACAGAGAATTTTCATCGCGCTCGAGATTAATGCTTGCGAACAGTTGTGTCTTTGCGAACAAGTAATCGCTCACCACAAGGTCTTTAAAAATATCCCGGCCGGAAAGCAGGTCTTTCATCTGCTGATAGCGTTCTGCCATGAAAAACAATTCCAGCGAAAAAGCATATTTCCCTGGATCACTATAGAACTTGGGCAGGAAAGGGTTGTCGGCAAATTTTTCCAGGCACAATTGAGCATTAAAATCATGCGCCAGCATTTCGGCAAGCGAAGTTTTGCCGGAGCCGATATTCCCTTCGATCGCTATGAAATTATATTTCATTGACAGGCTGAAGCCGGTTCACCTGCAATCTGTCTTCACATTTTTCCAACACCTCGCTAATGGTAATCCGAAGTACGGGATGTAATGCTTCAGGAGCTATTTCCGAAAGCGGCACAAGGGCAAACCTTCTCAAGTGCAGTTGAGGATGGGGAATAGTTAATTGCAGTGACTTGTAAACCAATTCACCCGCCAATAGAATATCAATATCAATCAGGCGGGGGCCCCATTTCACCGATGATGTCCGGCCAAGATCACGTTCTATCTTCTTTAATTGG
The DNA here is from genome assembly GCA_964408105.1 of uncultured Chitinophagaceae bacterium. GTDB lineage: Bacteria > Bacteroidota > Bacteroidia > Chitinophagales > CAIOSU01 > BPHB01. The sequence continues at coordinate 2,229 of CAYOYI010000148.1, forward strand.
CCAAGAAAGAATTCAGGAGAGTTATCAAAACTTACCTCCAGCGCCTGGTTAAGGAACGGAGGTTGTTCTTCATTCCCCCAGGGAGCGGTTTCATAAAGCGCAGACCTTTCATGAATCACTGCGACATCTTTCAAAGCTTCCCGCGCATTGAAAATATTTTTCAGGCGATCCCCTTCATTACTTCCAAATAGCAAATGCGCTTTCATAGCATGGTTTGGGTAAAAGTAGCAAATCAACTAAATTCGCCCAACCCTTACTTCACCTAAAACTTCATTCCATGAGACAATTTCTTAAGTTCTTCTTCGCCTCGCTGTTGGGAACAATTTTCGGGTTGTTTATAGCTTTCTTCTTCGGCATGATCATCCTTGCCGGAGTGGCTGCCGGCTTGTCAAAGACCAAGGAAAAAATTGAAGTGAAACCAAACTCAGTTTTGCATGTGAAACTGGACTACGCCATTCAGGAGAGAACCGCCAAGAATCCGTTCGAGCAATTCAGCTTTTCATTTGAACCGCCACAGATTGGCCTGAATGATATCGTTAAAAATATCCAGGCAGCAAAAAGTGATGACAATATTAAAGGGATCTATCTTGAAATATCACTTCTCCCCTCCGGTTTTGCCACTATCGAAGCGGTAAGAGATGCGCTGCAGGATTATAAATCATCCGGAAAATTCATTGTGGCTTATGGTGAAATTCTCTCACAAAGAGGATACTACCTCGCATCGGTCGCAGATAAGATTTATGCAAATCCTTCCGGCTTCGTAGAATTCCGGGGATTTGCCTCTCAGCTTGTATTTCTCAAAGGTACGTTGGATAGATTAGGAATTGACCCGCAGGTAATTTATGCCGGCAAATACAAAAGCGCTACAGAACCTCTTCGACTTGAAAAAATGAGCGATGAGAACCGCGAGCAGGTTTCATTTGTCGTAAATGATGTTTATGGCCATTTTATCAAAAAGATAAGCGAAGCGCGAGGGCTGAATGAAGCTTTAGTTGATAGCATTGCCGATAACATGCTGGTGATTGAAGTTGAGGATGCGGTGGAACATGGCATGATTGACGGAGTTGCCTTTTTTGATGAGGTAGTAAAAGAATTAAAAGAAAGATCCGGTCTGACTGAGGATGATAAATTGCCTTTAGTGAGCCTGCAGCAATACGGTAAGGATGATGACAAAAAGAAGAAATCAAAAGATGAGATAGCGGTTCTGTTTGCCCAGGGAAATATCATTGATGGAAAAGGAGACGAGGATGAAATCGGCTCAGAGCGCTTTGCCAAAGCCATCAGGGAGATCAGAAAAGATGAAAACACGAAGGCGCTGGTCTTCAGAATTAATTCAGGTGGTGGAAGCGCATTGGCCTCTGAAGTAATTCTCAGAGAGGTGATGCTTGCCAAAGAAAAAATGCCGGTCATTGTTTCAATGGGCGATGTTGCCGCATCTGGTGGTTACTACATTGCATGCATGGCCGATACGATATTGGTGCAGCCTAACACAATCACAGGCTCCATCGGAGTTTTCGGACTTCTTCCGAATATGCAGAAGTTCTTTAACGATAAGCTCGGGATGACTTTTGATGGCGTTAAAACCGGTAAGTTTTCAGATATGGGAACCGTTTCACGTCCGATGACCGAGGAAGAACGCATCATCTGGCAAAGAGAAATTGACCGGATTTATATGGATTTCAAAGAGCGCGTTGCCTCCGGAAGAGGGATGACTCTTGAATATGTCGATAGCATTGCACAAGGAAGAATATGGACCGGGTACCAGGCCAAAGCTAATGGGTTAGTGGATGGCATTGGCGGCCTCGATGATGCGATCAACATTGCGGCTGAAAAAGCAGGGCTTACCGAATATTCCCTGAAGGATTATCCAAAACAAAAAGACCCGTTCGAAAAACTAATGGAAGAATTTGGCGGGAAAACCCAAACCTATTTTATGAAGGCCAAACTCGGGACATACTATGCCGCATGGGAAAAAATTATCGAACTGGAGAAAATGAAAGGCGTCCAAGCCAGATTGCCATTCGAATTAGAGATATATTAGGCTTCTGTACTGATTCAAATCAGCCATGTTAGCGGAGTAATCATTCCTATTTTTCAGCTATTTTTTATTAATTTTTAATTTATTAATAGGTCGGTGCAGGTGAAAATTGTAAATTGACCTTATTAAATGGCGCATTTCCAGCTAATTGATACAGAAGTTCGGGAAGATTTCTACGAACCATTAAGGCACATGGTGCTCATTCTTGGTATTGACGGGAAGGTAAATTACATCAATAGCAAGGGAGCCGACCTGCTAAAATATCCCAAGTCAGGGATCATTGGGAAAAGCTGGCTTAAAAATTTCGTTCCCGATGAATTTCGCGAAAGCATCCTCAAAAGAGTCGAACGCGCTGTCAAGGAAAAAACTATTGTAGAATCTTATGAGCATCCCGTTAAGTGCGGTGACAAAAAGCCGCGCATAATCAAATGGTATAACAATTTGCTCTTTGACGCGGAAGGGAATGTAAAAGAAATATTGAAGACAGGCGAAGAAGTTACCATGCAGCGGGAAAATGAAAAAAAGCTTGCAGAAAGCGAAGAAAACTATAGAACGCTGGTTGAAAATATCTACCAGGTGGCATACCGCATAGATTTCCCGGACAATATAAAGGAAATATACCCAAACATTATTCCCTCATTCGCCAGTAAGCGCGTGAAAGAATTTAGCGGATATTCGATAGAGGATTTCCAAAATGGTTCTGTAGTTTATCTGCACCGAATTCATCCGGATGAGCGCAATCAGGCTGCAACACTTTTCTTTCAGATGCTGGAGACAAAGAAGCCGGTCAGCAGGAATTATCGATTCCGGCATAAAAATGGGGAATACAAGTGGATTGAGGATTCAATTATTCCTGTGCTCGACAAAGACGGCAAGGTGGCAGGGTGCTTTGGCGTTGTATATGATGTCAGCGATAAAATACAGCAATTACAGACCATCAAAGAATATGAGAAATTCTTTTCCTTGTCGCAGGACATGTTTTGTATTGCCGGCACTGATGGGTACTTTAAAAAAATCAATCCAAGTTTCGAGCGCATACTTGGATACAGCCATGAGGAATTACTGGCAAGACCATTCATTGATTTTGTGCATCCGGATGATGTTTCCAAAACTATGGCCGAACTTTCTCATCTTTCAAGGGGAGGAATAACCGTAAATTTTGAAAACCGCTATCGCTGCAAGGATGGCAATTATAAGTGGCTCTCATGGACGTCTTCACCGGCTGATACTTCATCCCTCGTTTATGCAGTGGCGAGGGACATCACTGACCAAAAAGCAGTCAACGAAAGTTTAAGAAAAAATGAGGCATTTCTTAATTCAGTTGTCGAGAATATTCCCAATATGATCTTTGTTAAAGAAGCAAAAGAACTAAAGTTCGTACGCTTCAACAAAGCAGGAGAGGAATTAATCGGATATGCAAGGGAAGACATGATTGGGAAAAATGATTTTGATTTTTTCCCAAAAAAGGAGGCGGACTTTTTCACATCTAAGGACCGCGAAGTTTTAAAGCAAAAAAAACTGGCCAATATCCCTCAGGAACGAATTCAAACAAGGAACAAAGGTGAAAGAATTCTGCACACCCAAAAGATTCCATTATACGACCAGAATGGCAAGCCCGAGTATCTGCTTGGAATATCGGAAGATATCACAGAAAAAAAGAGGGCGGAAGAGCTCATAAAAGAAAACCAGCAAAAGCTTATCGAAGCCCAGGAAATTGCTCACGTTGGAAGCTGGGAGGTTGATTTAAAAACAGAGGAGATCACGCTGTCCAGGGAGGCCTGTCGCTTATTCGGAATTGAAAAAGAAAAAAAGATCAGCAGGGAAGAATTCAGAAAACTCATTCACCCTGACGATAGGGAATCGATAGCTGAGCTCGTGGAATCATCTCTTGAGAACAAAAAACCTTTTGAAACCGAGTTAAAGGTTGTTTGGCAAGATGGCAGTATCCATTATCTGCTTGCCAGGGGACGGCCAATTGTCAAGAACGACAAGGTAGTTAAGCTCATGGGAACAGGCCTAGATATAACGGAAAGCAAACTTGCCGCCATAAAAATCATGAAAGCGCTTGTGACCGGGCAGGATATAGAAAGACGCAGAATTGCCGATGATCTTCACGACAGCCTTGGGCAGAAGTTATCAGCGATCAAATTAACGTGCGAGAATATACACAGTAAAGAGAAAATTGACCGGAGCGAATTAAAGCGCTTAAGCGGACAGCTCAATGAAGCCATTGAAGAAATCAGGAACATCTCATACAACCTCATTCCGGCAACCTTAAATGAATTCGGATTAAAAAGCACGCTGCTCGACCTCTGCAACAGGCTCGATAGCACCGATGATATAAAAGTGAGTTTTCAGGCTTATGGCGTTAGAGATGGTATTGATAAGAACATTGAATTTGCGGTATATCGAATTGTGCAGGAGCTGCTGACCAATGCCATTAAACATTCCCAGGCGAGTGAGATCGCTGTGCAGTTGTTTGAAAGGGATAATAAATTAATTTTAACTGTTGAAGACGATGGGGTTGGCTTTGATAAAGGAGAGGCAAATTTTGAAAATTCGCTTGGCCTGAATAGTATTACGTCCAGGGCTAAGGCGCTGAACGGAATGTTTGAGATTGATTCACAGCCCGGCAATGGCACACTGGCATCTGTTGAGATTCCATTAGAAGCATGAGACTTGCACAAAAATCTTTTTTAAAAAAAGAATTTATAGTCAAATGAAATCATTAAGGGTATTAATAGCTGACGACCATCCCTTTTTCAGGAACGGCATTCACCAGATGCTGGATGATCAGGAATTCAAATCAATTGACGAAGCTGCTAATGGTGAGGAGGTGCTGGATAAGCTGAAGTCAAAAGAATATGATCTTGTGATAATGGATATTAAGATGCCTAAGATGAATGGCATTGATGCCGCACGTATCATAAAAAAACAATACCCCGATGTAAAGGTGCTTGCCATGTCTATGTTTGACGATCAGCCCTATATACTCAAAATGCTAAAAGCGGGCGCCCGCGGATACGTGCTGAAGAATGCCGGTAAAAGAGAATTACTCAAAGCCATTAGCAAATTGATGGATGGCGGGAACTATTTCAGTAAGGAAGTTTCAAAGGTCATGATGTCCCAAATCATCTCAGGGAAGCCTTTGCCATCCGGTGAAGATTACCCCGAAGATGTTTCTCTTACCAGGCGCGAGAAAGAGATCATCCGTTTGATATCCGAAGAATACACTAATGTGCAGATAGGCGAACATTTCGGTATCAGTCCCCGCACGGTTGACACGCATCGAAGGAATCTGCTTCAAAAACTAAAAGTGAAAAATACTGCCGGCCTCGTGAAGTATGCCGTGAAAAACAACTTGTTGGATTAGTTGGTTTGTTGTTTCTGGTTTCTGCCTTTTGCTTATTGCCCTTTGCACTCAACTCATCCCTCGACACCCGCCCCTCGTCCTTTTAATCAAGCATGTTCCTTTGCGGCAAGCCAGCGCTCTGCATCCAGAGCTGCCATGCAGCCCGTACCTGCTGCAGTCACCGCCTGGCGGTAAACTTTATCCTGCACATCGCCACAGGCAAACACCCCCTCGACATTCGTCTTGGTTGTGCCCGGTTGCACCTTTATATAGCCCTGCTCATCCATATCAATGATATCCTTGAATATCTTTGAGTTGGGCGTGTGCCCGATGGCAACGAAAAATCCCTTTATCGGAATCTCGGTTTTCTCACCTGTTTTGTTATTCACCACGCGCACGCCCTCCACAGTCTTATCACCCAGCACCTCTTCCGGCTCGGTGTTCCAGTATATCCTGATGTTCTTTGTTTTCAGCACCCTGTCCTGCATGATCTTCGATGCGCGCATTTCATCACGCCTCACCAGCATATGCACCGTAGAGCAAAGCTTTGAAAGATACAGCGCCTCTTCAGCCGCGGTGTCACCTGCACCTACAATGGCTACTTCCGTTCCTTTGTAAAAAAACCCATCGCACACTGCACAGGCTGAAACGCCAAACCCGTTAAGCCGTTTTTCGGATTCAAGCCCCAGCCATTTAGCCGAGGCGCCCGTAGCGATGATCACCGCTTCGGCTGTGATTTCCTTCTTTTCATCAACGATCACTTTATATTGCGCGCCCGCAAAATCAACTGACGTCACAAGGCCGTAGCGAATATCAGCTCCCACCCGCTCAGCCTGCTTCCGGAAATCTTCCATCATCATTGGCCCGTTAATGCCTTCGGGATAACCCGGGTAGTTCTCCACATCAGTAGTGATCATCAATTGCCCGCCCGGCTCGATGCCCTGGTAGAGCACCGGCTTCAGGTTTGCCCGTGCCGCATAGATCGCTGCCGTGTAGCCTGCCGGCCCCGACCCGATGATGAGCACATGCACATGTTCTGCGTTTTCAGCCATTTATTTACAGATATGAAACAATCAATTCGAGGCACGAAATTGAACTTTAACAACCAATTATTCAATAATGAAAGTTCCAAACAGCGGTTTAGGGGATTCATCCATTTATCAACCAGATTTTCCTTACCAAAGGTTGGCTGATTCATAGAAACGCTTAACCCGGCTGCCAAATTCAGCTTCCGCTCGTCTTTTTCGGGAACATCACGGAGATGCCTCCCAGCACATTGTATCCGAAGGCGTAGGGATAGTTCTTACCATCAAGCGACCATTCGAAAATGCCCGCGTTGAATTCGAGGAATAATCCGATGGTGTAGCCCTGCTTCAGCAATGTGTTGAAATGAAACTGCACGGGAAGGTCGAGCGCAACATATCCGTAAGGGCCGAAGGGGTAGCGTTGCTCGAAGTCGAAAAGGTCAATGCCGAGGCTGTCCTGATGGTCGAGTCGCCACTGGAGGCTGTCATGATAGGCCTGCGGGTCGGGCACCTTATCGCTTTCAGGGCCATTGGGAGTGATGTTCACGCCAAAGCGGAAGGCGGCATTGATGTTCATAAAAATGAACCACTTCCCTACCCTCGCCTCAGACTCAAATGCTGAAGG
>CAYOYI010000149.1:0-9161 GCA_964408105.1 uncultured Chitinophagaceae bacterium
TGGGTACGGTTTTTACTCCGGAAGGAAATGACTGGTCAGGGGCATTTAATAATCTGTTTGCCGGCAACGGCTGGAGCTTTGATGGCAGTTCGCTGGTAAAGAAACTTACGCACGCTACGTTCCATCAGAATTTAGCGCGCATATTGCTCACGATAATGTTCCTTGGAATTTGCGTTTTGGTTTATATTGCCAATCAAAGGCGTCTAAAAAATCAAGTATGAACAGTTCAGCGCTTATCATGATGATTTCAGTGATGTCGGTTGTTACTGCTATCACGGTTTATTTTTTTATCATGGTGTTGCGTTCACCTCAGCGCCCTGAACCTGATTCTTATACCGATAACGACCCAAAGTAATAGGGCGGATCAATCCAGAAAGATCCAGAGCACCCCGAAGCGGAAATGACGGTCGTTGGCTGGATACTTGTAAGCAGCGAAATATCCCTTATCGCCAAACATCCCCTGGTTCACGTGATACTCCGTGAAAAATAATCTTACCGTTCGCACCTGGAAGCTTAAATAAACATCCATCACAGGATAAAATGAAAGCGTGGCATTATCCTGCAAATAAAACCCTCCGGTGACGGGGAAATAACCGTTGGCTTTGTAATTGGTGTTGTACCGGATATCTAACCCGATCTTTAGCAGCAATTTTTTCTTAAAAACATACCGCTCATAAAAAAGCGAATGCACTGACCAGTACAGTGGGTAGCGCATGAATGCATCATCCGACAAAAGCTGAACTCTGATAAGATTGTCGAAACCAAAATGCTTAAGCCTGAAAAGCTTTCTAAGCTCAAACACCCACACCTGTTCCGAAGCGGAAGTTTGTGCAGGCAACTTCGTTTGCGACCAGAACGCAAGGTTGTTGATTTGAAAGAACCTCACCCCGGTGTGAAAATTATATTTCGGCAAACGGTAAAAAAGCGAAAGAGACAATATGGTCGTCTTGTTCAAATCCAAGTCCCATGAGATGTTGTTGAATGCAAAACGGCTGTATATCCAATCGGGTTGAAATCTTGCTAAAGCAGCATCAACACGCAACAAGCCGAATTTTCTGAAATCGTATTCGAAGAAACCCTTTACGGAAAAATCGTTTTGGTTATAGTCTAAAAAACCATACTTGCCGGACACGCCAAAGTTTGTCCGTGAATTCGAGTCAACGGAGGCTTTGTAAAGACTTGCGATCACATCCAGGTTGTGCAACTGCTCGTCTCTAAATCCATCCTGCGACAGCATATTGAAAAAGTAGGATGAGCCAACATCCAGTACAACACCCTTTAATCGGCTTCGATTAGTGAGGAATTTTCTGAAGCCAACCTTTCCTCCGTAAAAGTTTTTCTTTATTGTATTGGAATAATCCTCTTTGATAGAATCAGCTATGAAGAACGCACCATAATAGGCGGAATCAGGGGAACCGTCCGTGTAATTATATTTCTCCACTCCCACATCCAGTTCATTATAGATCTGCCAGCGCGGAAGCGAAGGCGGAAGAAACACTGAATCATTTTGAGTTTTAGCAGAATCTGAAATGGAAACTGAAGTATCCACCGGCATTTCTCGACTGATTTTTCCAAAAGACCATGATTGATAAATATGGCCTGAAATATCTCGATACTGGTTTTGTGCTTCAGTCAGCCGGACATCGAGCAGCTCTTTGCTTTGAAAAGATGTATCGCGTGAAAAAATATTCTCGCTGATCACTCCCCCATTCTCCGGTGCTTTGATGTTGTTGAAGATGAATGCTCCATTCAGGAGATACTTCTTTTTCGAATCGTAGGTTCCTGTGACTACGAAATCATTATGCCGGTTTTGCCGGTTCTGATAAAAACCATCGGAGCCGAAACGCTTGTAGTGAAAACCGAAAACGAATTTCTTTTTGATCGCCTGGCTGTGCGTCACTTCGATAGCTTGTTCTATTTTTTGCCCGATGATGAGTTTAAGCAACGTGTAGATGCGTGTGTTGCGATAGAACGGAATATCGTCTTTACTGAATTTATAAAGGTCGAATTGCCGCAACCCGATCTGCAATCCTGCTGTTTCATCATCGCAGCAAACGAGCCTGAAGTGCGCGCTGCCAAGGTTACCCGTATTCCGGTATTGCGCCCCATTGCGGTCAACCGGGTCATAGAAATGTATCTTTAATAAGGTGGTATCTATTTTCTCCGGGGCTTCCCCGCTCATCTCGCCTGAGTACTCATCCATTCCCTTGGTGTGGGTGATCTGCTGCTCGGAAAGCGGAGGCGCCTCCAGCCATTTCTGCGCGAAAACAAACTGGCCGGAAAAAGATAATACAACAAAAACAATGAGCCGGATGAAATTAAACGAACGCAGAGGCAAGTGATCAGTCTTTAACCGGGGAACGAATGATTTTAACCACAAACTACGAACAACAAACGACAAACCGCTCAAAGACTTGTGATCAGTTCTTTGATAATGGTTGTCATTTTAGGCTCTGTAGTTTTGGCAACCTGAATAACGTCCTCCAGCGATGTTTCTTTTATAGCTTCCATAGGGTAACCCATGTCGGTGATCACCGAAATGGCAAACACCGGCAGTTTCATGTGCCGCGCAACGATCACCTCCGGCACCGTTGACATGCCAACGGCATCAGCCCCGATGATGTGCAGGTAATTGTATTCAGCAGGAGTTTCGAGGCACGGGCCCTGTACCACAGCGTACACACCCGTATGACAACTGATGTTATGCTTCTTCGCAATTGCCACAGCTTTCTCGGTAAACGGCTTGTGATAACTGTGAAGCATGTCGGGAAATCTCGGCCCGAGCACCTCATGATTTTTTCCCCTCAGCGGATGGTCAGGCAGAAGATTGATATGATCCCTGAGGATCATCACATCTCCGGTTTTCATTTTTTCATTCAGGCCACCGGCAGCGTTTGATATGAACAACGCCTCAACGCCCAGCGCTTTCATCACCCTCACAGGAAAAGTCGCTTCCTTTAAACTGTATCCTTCATAATAATGAAACCGCCCCTGCATGGCAACGATCTTCTTCCCGCCCAACTCTCCGAAGATCAATTTACCGCTATGGCTCTCTACGGTAGAAACCGGGAAGTGCGGAATGTCTTCGTATGAAAGTTCATACTCTTTCTTGATCTCTCCTACCAAGTTTCCAAGTCCCGTGCCGAGGATAATTCCATATTGCGGTTTGAACTTCGTTTCCGAGAAGATGTATTGTCGGGTTTCTTCAATTTTTTCCAAAAGGTCTGTCATAGTTTGTGTTTCTATTTTAATAACTCCCGGTTCGACCCCCGCCATCGTGACAAATCACTGAATTACTTCTACAAAACTTTGTCGTCAGCCTGAGCGGAGTCGAAGGCTGGTTCATCCGTTATTCATTTTTAACCCTTTCAATTTCTCAAGCCATCCGGTTATTTCAGAATCGAACAGCCTTTTATCCTCCTCAAAAAAATCCACCCTCGCTGGGAGCACAAAAATGGGGAGTTTTTTATCAATAATCCATTTGGCAAACGGCAACAGTCTGACGGCATCTTTCTCTGTTGTGATGATGATCCTGTTTTGCGATTCAATATTCCCTAAGGTCTCCGTGATCCTCTCGACATCAAAACGGTCAAACCGGTGGTGATCAGAAAAATTCAGGGAGTAAACATTTTTCACTTGCGGTTTCAGGTAGTCTTTTATCTCCTGGGGAGAAGCAATACCGGTCACCAGCAGCACATCATTATTTTCAAATTCTAATCTTACGGATGGGTCTGTAAACAAATATGGTTTCCCGTAAACGAGATAAGAGAAAAACAAAAGCTGGCCTTTTTGCGGAGCAATTTCTTTCCTGATGCGTTCCTTGTCTGAAGCTGAAATATCAGTCGGGCATTTGCTGACCACAATGAACTCAGCCCTTTTGTACGCACTCCTGAATTCACGCAAAGTACCTGCCGGCAAAATGTAATCCCGTGTGAAAAGCTTCTGATAGCTTGTTAGAACAATGGACAGCCCTGCTCTCACCGAGCGATGCTGAAACGCATCATCGAGGATTACCACGTCCGTCTGAGGATGGTTGGATAAAAGTTGGGGAACCCCGAAAGCCCGCTCTTCACATACCGCCATGGCAACATGCTGGAATTTACGTTTCATCATGGCAGGCTCGTCTCCTACATCATCAGAGCTTGAGTTTATCTGCACTTCCTTGTAACCGGACGTTTTGCGCTGATAGCCCCGGCTGAGAATTGACAACCTGAATTGCTGCGACAACAGCATGATGAGGTACTCAACGTGTGAAGTTTTTCCTGTGCCGCCAACCGAAAGATTGCCCACGCAAATCACTGGGAAATCAAACTCAACACTTTTCAGATACTCTGAATCGTACAGCCAATTCCGGATCCATATTACCAGACCATAGAACACCGCAAATGGTGAAAGCAGGATTCGGAAGAAGGGATGAGTGGGCATGTGGGTTTACCGGATTACTCCTCGCGTCAGTATTCTTCTAACATGATGAACTGCGATTACGTGAATTTCATCTTCACTGACTATCCGGTAAATAATTCTGTAATCCCCTTCGATCAATTGCCTGATGGACTTGATTTTGAATTCCGGCACCACTCTTCCAATCGTTGGGTGTTGTTCTAAAACATCTGTTGACGCGAAAAGCTTTTCCGCTGTTATTTCCGCATATCGAAGAGAGTCTTTGGAAATGTACTCCGCAATTTCATTCAGATTGTTTAGTGCCTGGGTAGTCCATTTTACTTCAGCCATTTGGCGAGTTTTTTTCTGGCCTCACTCTTTGTATGAACTTTACCGGCTTTGGACTGCGCAATCCCCTCCTCAACTTTTTGAATAAAGATGAGCTGATCTATAAGGTCATCAATGGTGAAGGTTTCCGGCAATTTTTTCAAAGAATTCCTGACTTTTTGTTTCGTTAGCATGGCGGCAATATTGAAACGATAAAGTTACAAGAATATAGTTTGGCTGATCACAAGTTGAAAATGGGAAAAACAACAGCAACCGGCAACAAAACATTGAAAGTTAGTTTGACGCGCAACTGAGGGTCAAACAACTGTGTCACCTGAATTTCATTAACTTTCACATTCCAATCATTAAAAATGCAACTCAGCAAGCAGGCTTTTTGGGATACAGATGTCACTCAGCTTGACGAGAAAAAACATGCTGCGTTTATCATCACCCGCGTGTTTCAATATGGCATGCTGGATGACATAAGAGCGGTTCTTAAACGCTTCAGCGGTCGCGAAATAACTGAAGCTTTTCGCCAAACGCGGGGAGTTGATAAAAAAGCTAAAGCGCTGGCGGCAATCCTTTTAGAGGTTAGGGAGGAGGAACTTTGATGATGTATCCTGATGCGGTTTCGGTCAATTTAAAAAATCTTATTTTGAAGGTGTGCGAATCGCCAGCTTTCGATGACTTCAGGCTGGGAGGCGGCACAGCTCTCGCGTTGCAAAGAGGCCATCGCGTTTCTGAAGATGCTGACTTCATAAGTTCCTCATTAGATAAACAGGTTGTAACAGCAAACGCTATGAAACTGTTTCCGCAAGCTCAGGACTTGCATCAGGGGGAGTTTGGAGTTTTCATGAGAGTTCATGGTGTGAAAGTGGATTTTTTATCCTGGAACAAACCATTCATCCGACCAGCGGTAATTATAGATGGAATAAGATTACTCCATCAGGAAGAAATAGCCGCCATGAAATTGTTTGCTATTCTACAGCGCGGGGAGAAAAAAGATTATTTCGATATTGCCGAGCTACTCGGAAGCTATTCATTAAAGCAACTCGTTTCTTTTTATAACGAAAGGCACCCGGACAGCGATCCCGGAGTAATTGTTCGCTTTTTATCAAGTTATTCCGATATTAAGAATCAGCCTGACCCTATAATGTTGAATGGGGCTAACTGGAATAACTGCACTGCAACTCTGGCATCTGCAATCAAGACATTTGTAACTAAATAAAAAGAGAAATTGTGCGACTTAATCACGTTACCTCCTACCTCGAATCCCTCGCCCCAACCTCTTACCAGGAAAGCTATGATAATGCAGGGCTGATTGTCGGCAATCCCAATTGGGAGATCAAAAAAACTTTGCTGTGCATTGACTCAACGGATGAGGTCGTAAAGGAGGCAATTCAAAAAAAATGCAACCTCATCATCGCACACCATCCTATTGTTTTCAAAGGATTGAAAAAATTCACCGGCAAAAATTATGTCGAGCGGGCGGTAATGCTGGCGATCAAAAACGATATCGCCATCTATTGCATGCACACCAATCTCGATAACATTCATGTCGGGGTGAATAAAAAGATATGTGAAAAGTTGGGGCTGGTCAATACTTCAATTCTCGCCCCAAAAAAGCAACTCCTCAAAAAGCTGATCACCTTTTGCCCGGTGAAGGATTCAGAAAAGGTCAGAGATGCCATGTTTAATGGTGGAGCGGGCGTAATCGGAGATTACAGCGAAACGAGCTACAATACCGAAGGCTTCGGCACTTTCAAGGGAAGCGAATCTACCAATCCGCATGCAGGAGAAAAAGGGAAACGCCATCACGAAAAGGAGATCAAGATCGAGACCATCTTTCCGGGTTTTGCGGAAAGCCGGGTCGTTGAAGCCCTGCTTGCAGCGCACCCTTACGAAGAAGTGGCTTACGACATCATTCCATTAGACAACCCCCATCCCCGGGTAGGTTCCGGTATGGTCGGTGATCTGCCAAAACCAATGGACGAAAAGGTGTTTTTAAAATCCCTGAAAAAGACCTTTAAAGCCGGTTGCGTAAGACATACTAAGGTTTTGGGTAAAAAAATCAAACGGGTTGTTGTTTGTGGCGGCTCGGGCAGCTTTTTGCTGGGGGATGCCATCAGGGCTAAGGCCGACATTTTCATTACAGGCGACTTCAAATACCATGATTTCTTCGATGCCGAGGGTAAGATCGTGATTGCCGATATCGGGCATTATGAGAGCGAGCAGTACACCACCGAGATTTTTAGGGATGTTTTGCAGGAAAAATTTAATAACTTCGCCCTTCTTTTTTCAAAAGTGAACACTAACCCAATAAACTACCTATAACAAAATGGCCGCAGTTAAAGAATTAACCGTAGAGGAAAAATTAAAGTCACTTTTCAATCTTCAAATGATTGACTCGAAACTCGACCAGTTTCAGAGGCTTAAGGGCGAGTTGCCAATGGAAGTGAGCGATCTGGAGGATGAAATCACCGGCCTTGAAACCCGTACCCACAAGATTGACGATGAAACCGCTCACCTGGAAGAAGAATTGGCAAAAAAGAAGAACGCCATCAAGGAATCCGAAGCGCTGATCAAGAAATACGAAAAGCAGCAGAACAATGTAAAGAACAACCGGGAGTATGATGCGCTAAGCAAGGAAATCGAGCTGCAGAAACTTGAGATTCAGCTTTCAGAAAGGAAGATCAATGACATTACCGAGGCGCTGAAAGGCCAGAAGGATTTCATGAAGGATGCCAAAGATCATATCAAAGGGAAAAAGAAAGATCTGGAAAATAAGAAAGTAGAACTGGAAAAGATCATCGGAGAAACCGATAAGGAAGAAGAAAAACACCGCAAACAATCGGAAAAGGCGCAAAAAGAGATCAAGGAATTCGATGAGCGGTTGCTTGCAGCTTATTCGCGCATCAGAAAGAATTACAAGAACGGATTGGCTGTAGTAAAAATTGAAAGAAACTCATGTGGGGGTTGCTTCAACCTGATTCCACCGCAAAGACAAGCGGAGATCGGCCAGCGCAAGAAAATCATCGTATGCGAGCACTGCGGCCGCATCCTGGTAGATCAGGAGATTGACACCAAGTAATTCCATTTTGTTTACGGTTTACGCTGTGTAACAGTTTAACTATAAACCGGGAACGTGTAAACCATTCCTTCTAACTTGCATGGCAGAAGCTTCTGCCCGTGAAAATCCTGCAAGGTCTTTTATTAGTTTTCTATTCTGCATTGCCGTTTTTAGTTACGGCTCAGCAATTTGATTTCAATAAAAATTGCCAAACCGCCTACAATGAAATCTTCAGCCTGCGGCTCGATAAAGGGAATCAACTTCTTAAGACCGAACAGGCACAGCACACGGAAAATCTCATTCCTTTACTGCTTCACAACTATATGGACTTCTTCAAAATTTTCCTGTCGGAGGATGCCGCATTGCTGAATGGCTTTAAAACACGAAAAAATGACCGCCTCGATGCCGTAAAAAAAGGTGACAGGAACTCTCCCTGGTATTTTCATACTCAGGCTGAAATACAAATGCAATATGCGCTGGCTCTTGTTCTTGCCAAGGAATATGTCTCCGGATTGCTTGAATTAAGAAGGTCTTATTTCCTTTTCAAGGAAAACATAGCAGCCTTTCCCGATTTCAAACCCAGCTATACCAGCTATCATCTTATTCAATCGCTTATTGGCACAGTACCCCAACAATATCAATGGGTGCTGCGGCTGCTTGGCTTCAGCGGAACGCTTGATGAGGCAATGATCGGTTTTGAGCAACTGAAAAAAGCTGATTGGGGAAAGGAATTATTCCTGAAAGATGAGGCAATGCACATTTATCTCCAGTTGATGTTTCATTTGCAAGGAGAGAAGGAACGTGTTTGGAAAATAATTGAGGACCTGCATTACCCTATCCAGGAAAATCTGTTCTCCTATTTCACTGTCATTAAAATCGCCCTCTTTTCAAACCGAAATGAAACTGCGGTTACCCTGCTTGAAGAACTTCCGGGATCAAATGATTATCCTGAGATTCCTCTGTTGAATTATTTTCACGGACTTGCACTTCTGCAAAAGCTGGATGATGAAAGTGCGACTTACTTCCAGAGATTTCTCGACCAAACAAAAAGTCAAAATCTTATAAAAAGCGCCAATCAAAAAATCGCGTGGAGTTATTTAATTCAGGGAGATTTAGAAAACTATAACTATTATATAAATATGATAACGCAACGTGGAGGTGAGTTCGCTGAAGCGGATAAGCAGGCGCAAAAAGAAGCCGAAGAAGGAATCATTCCGAATCAGGATATTTTGAAAGCCCGCCTCTTTTTTGATGGCGGCTACTATCAGGAAGCTCTTAAAATTCTGGAATCCCAAAAATATAATTCCTCACTCTCCAGAGCCAATCAACTCGAACTGATCTATCGTGAAGCACGAACACTTCATGAAATGGGTGACACAGTTCG